>JAXDJK010000358.1:0-6448 GCA_034665665.1 Acidobacteriota bacterium | reverse complement strand
CCGCCGGAGCGCGGGCGTCCCGCCCGCAGGGCCCACAGGCGTCTCGCCTGTGCGTGTGTCCGGGTACGCGTTTGCGGACGGGACGTCCGCGCTCCGGCGGCCGCCGTTACCGCCCCCACTTCGTGCGCGTGTACGCGATCCGGAATCCGCGCCGCTCCGCGTTGCGCTGTGACGTCGTGCCGGGCGCGGTGGCCATCATGGCGAGGTCGCAGCCGTGGGCGGCGGCGTGGCGGAGTCGGGCTTCGAGCAGGGCGCGTTGGGCGCCCTGGTTCCGTGCGGGGGGAACGGTGCTGGCTCCGGCCATGAGGGCGATGCCTTCGTGCATGATCAGCGCGCCGGCGCCGACCACTTCTCCGTCGATCTCCGCGAAGAACGACGAACTTCCGGCGCTGGAGGCGGAGACCTTCGCGAGATCGTGCATGAAATCGCCCAGCTCCCCCAGCTCGCTGCGCCACCCCTCGGCGGCGGTCCGGGCCCAGAGCTCGATCTCTTCATCTGACTTCGTGGCCAAGCGCGTCTGCACGCGGCCGGTTGACTCCGGCGGCGGCACGATCGGCTGAAACAGCACCGTGGACAGCTCCATCGGGTGATAGCCGCGCGCCACGAGCAGCGGCATCGTCTCCGTCGCGGCCAGCGGCGAGATTTCGTGCAGGATCGGCGCGCCGCGCGTTGTGAAAAACTCCTCGATGCGATCGAGATCGTCATTCGTCGGCGTGGCGAACAGGCCGAAGGAAAAGGTTTGCGTGAGTGGGGAGTCGATGCCGTCGAACATCGCGTAGGCGCCGTTCACGTCGATCCAACCCGCACCGATGCCGCGCTGAACGCGCGACCGCGCTTCGACGAACGCCGCGTTCGCGGTCGCTTCGCAGCGCTCCAGGCGGCGGGCAAGAGTGAGATCGGCGAACGGGAAGTTCATGCGCTGTGCATCGTAACGCCGGGCGCACCAACACCCTCACCATCCGTTATCGTACGCACGATGAGCAGCATTGACGCGCCTCGCCAACCTGACTCCGTCGTCGAGTTCACCCTTCGCGCCGTGGCCGCCGGCATCGTCTTCGGTGTCCTCTTCGGCGCCGCGAACGCGTACCTCGGATTGCGCGTCGGACTGACCGTCTCGACGTCCATCCCCATCGCCGTCCTCACCGTGGCCCTCTTCAAGCTGACCGGCTCCCGCGCGGGCGTGCTGCTCGAAGCGAACATGTCGCAGACCATCGGCTCGGCCAGCTCCTCGCTCGCCGCCGGCACCATCTTCACCATCCCCGCGCTCTTCCTCTGGGGCATGGCCCCGCCCTTCTGGCAGGTGGCCCTCCTGGCGCTGCTCGGCGGATGCCTCGGCATTGCCGCGATGATCCCGCTGCGGCGCCTGCTCATCGTCCGCTCGGCGGCCGAGCTGCCGTATCCCGAAGGTACGGCGTGCGCCGAAGTGCTGCGCGCCACCACCGCCACCACCGGCAGCGGCGGGCGCTGGATCTTCATCGGCCTGGCCGTCGGCGCCCTCGTCAAGATCGGCCTGAGCGCACTGGTGCTCCTCCCGTCCGATCTCAGCGCGCTTCTGCCGGTGCTGCCGCAAGCCGAACTATCGCTGGAGATCGCGCCGGCGCTGCTGGCGGTCGGCTACATCCTCGGCTACCGTCAGTCGGCGATCATGGTCTCGGGAAGCCTCATCTCCGCCATCGTGCTGACGCCGCTGATCGCCGTGGTCGGCCACGCGCTGCCGACGCCGCTCTTCCCCGAGGCCACCAAACTCATTTCGGAACTGAGCGCGGGACAGATCTGGTCGCGCTACGTGCGCTACATCGGCGCCGGCGCGGTAGCAGCGGCAGGCATCGCCGCCGTCCTCAAAGCGCTGCCGACGATGGCCAGCTCCTTCGCGGCCGTCGTGCGCGGACTGCGCGGCGGCAACAGCGAGGCCACCGGCGAGCGCACCGATCGCGACCTGCCGTCGTGGGTGGTCCTGGTCGTACCCGCGCTGGTGGTGATCACCCTCGTCTCTGTGCCCGGATTGCTGGCGGGCAACATGGCCTTCGTGCCGCGTCTGGTGGCCTCGATCGGTGTGGCTGTCTTCGGCGTCGCTTTCGTGGTGGTCTCGTCCCGCATCGTCGGGTTGATCGGGGTCTCCTCGAACCCGACCTCGGCGATGACGCTGGTGACGCTGCTCGGTGTCTCCATCATCTTCGTGGCTCTCGGCTGGAGCGACCCGTCGGCGCGTGCAGCCATCCTCACCGTCGGCACCGTGGTCTGCATCGCGGCCTCCAAGGCCGGCGACATCTCGCAGGATCTGAAGACCGGCTACCTCCTCGGCGCAACGCCCGCGCGCCAGCAATTCGGCCAGTTCGTCGGCGCCGCCTTCGCCTGCTGGGCCGTGGCCGGCACGGTGCTGCTCCTCGGCCAGCAGTACACCTTCGGCTCACCAGCGATGCCGGCGCCCCAAGCCACGCTGATGAAGACCGTCATCGAAGGCGTGCTCTCCGGCTCGCTGCCGTGGGGCCTGGTCGGCACCGGCGCGGCCCTGTCGGTCTGCGCCCTCATCGCCGGCCTGCCCGGCCTCGCCTTCGCGGTGGGTATCTACCTCCCCCTCGGCAGCCTGACTCCCATCTACCTCGGCGGCATCACCCGCCGCATCGGCGACGCCCGCAGCAAAGGCGCCAACGCCGACAATAATCCCGGCGTCCTGGCCGCCTCCGGCATGATCGCCGGCGAAGGTCTCACCGGCGTCCTGATCGCCCTCGGCGCCGGCCTCGGCTACAAACCCGGCGACACCCCCCTCCTCGGCGGCGCCCCCGGCATGCTCCTCGGCATCCTCATCGTGATCGGCATCTGCTACCTGCTCTACCGCGCCGGACGCGCCATCGGTCCCGAAGGAACGGACGGGGTCGCGGCATCGACGAGCGCGAAGTAGCCTCTCACGTCCTACGCGGAGGCCCGTCGTCTTGCGTTAAGACATCCGTCGTCTTGGGTTAAGACCAGCGTCGTCTTGGGTCAAGAGTCCCGTTATCTGCGTCAGGAGCCCCGTTGTCTTGCGTCAAGAGCTCCGTTGTCATGCCTTAAGACGTCCGTTTTCTCGCCTTAAGACGGTTGTTGTCTTGCGTCAAGAGCGCCGTAGTCTGCCTTAAGACGTCCGTTGTCTTGCGCTAAGACGTCCGTTGTATTGCCTTAAGACCTTCGTTGTCTTGCGCCAAGAGCTTCGTCGTCTGCGGTAAGACGTCCGTTGTCCTGCCTAAAGGCGTCCGTTGTGTTGCGTTACGAGGCGCGCTGTCTTGCCCTAAGACGCCCGTTTTTTTGCCATTCATTCATCGTCTTTGGGCACAGAACAGGTCATCGAGTGCAACACGACGCGCCTCCCTACCCCACAAAGCAAGCGTCTGCACCCCAAAAAAGCAGCCACCCTGCTCACTGAACGGACCAATGAGTGCCAAACAACGGGGCTCCCTGTGCACAAAGTGACACCTCCCTCCGCACACGTGACGCGTCTGCGTGGCAGAAAGGATGCGTCTGAACGGCGTTGAAGGAAGCTCTGTACGCGTCAGGAGACCGTCCACACCCCAAGCGACGGATCGGTGGACGCCGGAGGCGTCCGAGGCACAGTGGTCGCTCACTTCGCCTGAAACTCCACCACCACCGCGTTCTCCCCCGGCTTGACGTTGACCGTGATCGGAGGCGGGGCAGCGGAGGCGAGGATCGATTCGGCTTCGGAGTCGCTGGCGTAGGGCCAGAACTGGTAGGTGCCGGCGGGGAGGTTGCGGAGGGTGAGGTCGCCGGCGCTGTCGGTGCGGAGGGAGCCGTGGGCGCGCTCGAAGCGGGAGGCGATTTCGAGCGGCAGCACCTCGCCCTCGTATGCGATCAGCATGGCCACGCTGGGGAGAGGCTGGCCGAGGATGGTGCGGGTGGTGATGCGGAGAGAGGATGCCGGCGCCGCCAGGGTGACGGCGGTGACGTCGTCGTTCGTCGGACGCAACGCGGCAAACGAACCGTCGCGGCCGAGGATGAAGACCACCGTTGCGGTGTCGGCTACGGGGATGCGTACCCGTCCTTCCTGGTCGACGTAGGCCGTGGCGCGGAGGACGCCGTTGCTGACCGCCACGACCTCGGCGGCCACCGGCGGATGACCCGCGGCATCGGCGGCGGTGCTGCCGCGGTACTCGGCCGCGTAATCGCCCGGCTGCCACAGCTCGCCGGCGAAGCGTCCGGCGTCATCGGTCTCGAGGTCGGCGTGCCACTGGAACGAGGCGTTGCGCAGGATTACCTCCGCGTGCGGCAGCGGCTCACTGCCCATGGTCACGCGCGCCGTGAAGGGAAGCGGATGGATCGCGATCTCGGCGGTGCGTTCGTCGCCCGTCATCGGAGACAGCTCCTTTCCATTTCTGGGTCAGCAATTGTTGCATGAAGTATTCATGGATGGCCAGTGCCTCACCGCCCATCCCCTGAAAGTCTCCATATTTCCGCCAGGCCCTACGGCCGTCCTTCGTCTAAGTTGCCTCCTGTCCAACGGTCAACGCAACAGACGAAAGGAGAAGCACCCAGCATGTCCTCAGCCACCACAGGCACATGGAGAACCCTGTTCCTCGCCCTCATCTTCAGTATCGCCCTCACTACCATCCACGCCCAGGCCTCACCCGTCGACATCATCACCAACAACGGCTTCGAAGATCCCTACGCGCCGCTCGGCTTCGACGCCATCAGCTCCAGCGACGGCTCCGTCGAGCAGACCACCGTCAATCCGATCAGCGGTACCGGAAGCCTCAAGATCACCGTCAACAGCTATGGCCGCGTCATCCACTGGTACGCGTACGGATATGGATCGGGCCCGAACGCCAGCTCCGTCACGCTCACCGCGAAGCTGCGCGTCGACAGCACCACCATCCCGGGACGGGAACTGACCGCCTGTGCCGTCGCGTATTTCATGGATAGCCAGGAGCCGTCGTCGTACTGCCGGAACTTCCCGGTCGATGACGAGAACGTCGTCGATGTCCGTCTCGCGCTCGACACCAACGACCGGCAGCTCAACTACATCTTTCCGCAGTTCGCGCTGAACGATACCGGTACGATCGAAGCCACCGTCGACGACGTCAATTACCTTGTCGAAGACGCGCAACTGCCCGTGGTGCCGGAAGGATTCGAGCTCGTCGAGCGCATCACCAACAACGGTTTCGAGAATTCCGCGACGGCCCTCGGCTTCGAGCCATTCAGCTCCGCCGACGGCTCCGTCGCGCATACCACCACGAATCCGATCATCGGTGACGGAAGCCTGAAGATCACCGTCAACAGCTACGGCCGCGTCTCCGCGTGGCTTCCGTACGGATACGGATCCGGCCCGTTCGCGCGCTCCGTCACCCTTTCGGCAAAACTGCGCGTCGACAGCTCGACCTTGTCGGGCCGGGAACTGACCGCCTGCACGATCGCCTACTTCTTCGACAGCCAGGAGCCGTCGTCGGTCTGCCAGAGCTACCCCGTCGACGGCAACAACGTCGTCAACGTGAATCTCACCCTCGACACCGAGGACCGCCAGCTTCAGTACATCTTCCCGCAGTTCTCGCTGAACGACAGCGGCACGATCGAGGCGACGGTCGACTCCGTGCACTTCTACGTGGTCCAGCCTGTACCCTGACCTTCGAACGCCCGCCGAAAGGCGGGCGTTCTTCTACTTGCTGCTTCCTTGCGCGTTGTAAAATACGTAAGGAGGAACGAGGCATGCCTGTTTCAACCATGACCAGCAAGGGGCAGACGACCGTCCCGAAAGAAGTCCGCGAAGCGCTCGACCTCGAACCCGGGGCCAAACTCACCTGGGAAGTACGCGGCGGCAAAGTTGCCGTAACGACGGACCGCCCGCTGCTGTGGGCATTGGCCGGTTCCGTCAAGGGCGGCCCCGACGACCCCGTCCAGGCGGTCGCGGGAGCGCGCAAGCGCAGAGGGCGCATTTGACGTGCAGCGAGTCGTCGTCGATGCAAACGTCTTCGTGTCGTACCTGACAGGGCGTCACGCGAAGCAATACGACGCCGCCCAGGCGCTGCTGCGGGAAGCCGAAGACGGCAACCTCGTCGCCGTCCTCCCGCAGTTCGTCATTTTCGAAGTGACCTACGTCCTACACAGCCTGTACGACCTGAGCGGTGAGCGCCTCGCCTCGACCGTGCGCGCGCTGGTGTCGTTCCCCGGCGTGCAGATCGTCGACCACTGCCCGTGGAATCGGGTGCTGGAAATGTGGCCCGACCCCTTCCCCGGCCTCGCCGACCCCTCTATTGTGGCCGTCGCCATGACCAATCGACACCACGCTGTCGCGACATTCGACCGGAAGCTCGCAAACAAGCTGGAAGCCTTCGGACTCACGCCGTACTTCTGAACGGTTCCGCGCCAGCGGGCACCGCGCACTGATTTCACGAGCCGCGATTGCGATAACATCCGCCCACACGGCGTCCAAATCTCGTACAAAAGGACAGGTCATGAAACCTGCGCT
>JAXDJK010000357.1:0-5087 GCA_034665665.1 Acidobacteriota bacterium | reverse complement strand
CCAGATGAGCGGATGCACATCCGGATCGACCGGATCGGCGAACGGCGGAATGAACATCCGCGGGCCCTCCGATCCCATCTGATGCTCGTCGACGAAGACCTGCGGGAACCAGCGGTGATAGATCGCGCGGCTCATGTTGCGCGTCTCGATCTGCGTCAGCATGTACCAGTCGCGATTGTTGTCGTGCCCCGCGTAGTGGTGATACAGCCACGGCAGCCGGCCCCCCTCGTACTTGGTGCCGACGTACTTGCGGTACCACTCCGTGACCATGATCTGCCCGTCGGGATTCAGCGATGGCAGGAGCAGCACAACCACGTTATCGAGCCGGCGCTTCGTCTCAGCGTCCGTCGCGGAAGCCAGTGCGTGCGCCCACTCCATGGCCATTTGACTGGCCGCGATCTCGGTCGCGTGGATGTTGCACGTGACCAGCACGATCGATTTGCCCTCGTGCACCAGTGCATCGGCCTCGGCGTCCGAGAGTCCGCGCGGATCGGCCAGCCGTTTGGCGATGGCCCGGATGCGCTCCTGATTCTTGAGGTTCTCCTCCGAAGAAATGACCGCCATGATCATCTCTTCGCCGAGGACCGACTTGCCGAGGACCTTCACCTCGACGCGTGGGGACGCGGCGTCGAGCGCGTGAAAGTACGACGAGATCTGCCGGTAGTCCGCGAGCGTCCGGTCCGCCCCCACGTTCATCTTCAGGAACTGCGAAGGTGTGGGGATCTGGGCAAAGGCCGGGAGGGCGAGCAGGAGGAGGAGGGAGAGACGCTTCATCATGCAAGGGAGATTATGGACGAGGAGCGCGGCAAGGCGATTCGAAGGCGAATGCAAAATGCAGAATGCAGAATGCAAAATGCAAAATTAGGAAGCGAACCTAGAATGGCGGCATGCCTGCCACTCCGCGACGCGCCCTTTTGCATTTTGCATTCTGCATTTTGCATTCTGCATTTCTGGTCTCCTGCGCGACCGTCCCCCAGCCACAACCCTCGACGCAGACTGTCGCACACCCGGCCGCCGGCCGCTTCAAGATCCTCCAGATCAACGACGTCTACAAGATCGAAGGCCTCGAGGGCGGCGCGTCCGGCGGGCTGGCCCGCGTGCGCACGCTGCGGCAGCATCTCGAATCCGATGGCACGCCCGTGCTGCTCCTGCACGCCGGCGACGCGCTCTGGCCGTCCGTGATGAGCAAGTACCTCGAGGCGCGGCCGATGATCGACGTCCTCAACCTCCTTGACGGCGACGCGGCCGCGACCGATCGCAACCTCCTCGTCACCTTCGGCAATCACGAGATCGAGAAGAGTGACGACAAGCTCCTCCTGGCGCGGCTGGCCGAGTCGCAGTTCCAGTGGCTGGTCACGAATACGCTGCACTGCCGCGCCGGCGCCGCCTGTGAGCCGTTCCCCAACACCATCCCCTCAGCGCTCCTCGACCTGCAGGGCACGCGCGTTGGCCTGTTGGGTCTGATGTACAAGCAGGAGAACTCCTACGCGCAAGCCACCGATGTCCAGGCTGCCGCCCGCGCGACCGTGGCGTCGCTGCGCCAGGCCGGCGCGCGCGTGATCATCGCCATCACCCACGAGGACATGAGCGACGACCGCAAACTCGCCGCGGCCGTCCCGGGCATCGACGTCATCATCGGCGGCCACGATCATCTCTATACGCAGGACCACATCGCCAGCACCTGGATCACCAAGGCCGACGCCGACGCGAAGAGCGTGATCGTTTATGACGTGACCGTGCCGGCGGAGGGCCCGGTGCGCACCACGCCGCTGCGGGTGGTCGTCGACAGCACCATTCCCAAAGACCCGCAGGTCGACGCGGCGGTGGAGCGCTGGTTGGCCGCGCTCTCGGCGAAGCTCGGCGGCAACACGGCCCTCGGCACGACACGCAATCTGCTCGAAGGCACGGAGCCGGCCGTGCGCGGTCGTGAGACCGCTCTCGGCAATCTCCTCGCCGACGTCGCGCGCCAGCAAATGCAGACCGATGTGGCCGTGATCAACGGCGGCGGCATCCGCATCAACGACAACATCCCGCCCGGCCCGATCACGAAGTACGACATGGAAGGGATCTTCTACTACGCGAACCGTCTGGTCGCGTTCGAGGTCACCGGCCAGCAGCTGCTGGACATGCTCCGCAACTCCGTCTCCCGCGCCGATGCCGGCGACGGCCGCTTCCTGCAGGTCTCCGGCCTGGTATTCGCGTATCACCCGCGTGACGGCGGATTTCTGGTGGACGCATCGGACGTCAGGGTCGGCGGGCAGCCACTGGATGTCAGCCGCAAGTACACCGTGGCCACGGTCGACTACCTCTATCTGTATGGCAACGATGACGGCTACACCCTCTTCGCCGACGGCACCCGTCCGCCGAAGGTGAATGTCGGCCGCGAAGCTGACTTCCGCACGGAAGTCGAGGCATTCGTAACCAACGCCCGCGAGATTGACGTGGATGTGGATGGCAGGATCGTCCGGGCTCCCTGATACGATCCCGCTCGAATGAACCTCTCCCGCCAAATTGCCTGGCGCTATCTCCGGCGCCCGACCGATGCCCTGGTCTCGGCGGTGGGGATGGTCTCCGTATTCGGGCTGATCATCGGCGTGATGGCGCTGGTGATCTCGATGGCCCTCATGACCGGCTACCGGCGCGATCTGCAGACGAAGCTGCTGGGCGGCAACTCCGAGATCTTCGTCTACTCCGTCGGCGGGACGATCTCCGAACCGAACGCGCTTTTGCGCGATCTGCGCTCCGTGCCGGGTGTGGCGCAGGCCTCGCCCGTGCTCTTCCAGCACGCCGTGGTCACGACCGAAACGAATACCACCGGCGCGGAAGTCATGCTCAAAGGGATCGAGCCGTCGCGCGGCCAGACCACGCCGATGCTGGCGCGGGTGATCGGGCCGTCGCGGCGTTTCGAGACGGCCGAAGGGGAGATCGGGGTGGCGGTCGGCAAGTACCTGGCCACACGCCTCGGCGTGACGCGGGGCGACGCCATCAGCATTACCGTCCCGACGGCGGAGCGCGGCGGCGGGTTCATGCCGCGCAGCGCGACCTTCGTGGTCACGAACGTCTTCGATACCGGCTTCTATGAATACGATGCACGCTGGCTCTTCCTCGACCTGGCCGAGGCGCAGCGGCTGATCGGTGCGCCGTCGCTGGCGAATCTCGTGGAAGTGAAGCTTGCCGCGGGGGCGGACCTCGATCGCGTCATCGCCGAGGTCGAGCGAAGGACGGAGCGCAGGTACGCGGTCAGCGACTGGCGCGAGATGAACCGGCAGCTCTTCTCCATGCTCCAGATCCAGCAGCTGGTGCTGTTCATCGTGATCGGCCTGATCGTGTTCGTATCGACGTTCAACATCGTCTCCACGCTGATCATGACCGTGCACGAGAAGCGGAAAGAGATAGGCATCCTCTCGTCGATGGGCGCCGAGCCACGCACGCTCCGGCGGATCTTCCTCTGGTACGGGACGATGGTGGGACTGACCGGGACGTTGATCGGCGTGGTGCTGGGCGTGCTGGTGTGCTGGCTGATCACGCGGTACGAGCTGGTGACCTTCCCTCCGGAGATCGCGGAGGTGTATTTCGTCTCTTCGATTCCGTTCGTGACGCGGCCCGTGGACCTCGGTGCGATCAGCGCATTCTCGATCCTGGTCTCGTTCCTGGCCACGATCATCCCGTCGATGCGCGCGGCCCGGCTCAATCCCGTCGAAGCGCTGCGGTACGAGTAGATGGATTACCGGCGCGTCTCGCTGGCCTCGTTCGTGGCTGGGCTGGTCCTGCTGCCGGTGGCGATGGGCTTCCTGATCCGGGCGCTGGCGGGACCGCGAATCAACAGCCTGGCCTCGTCGTGGACGACGGGCCGCACGCTCGGCATCGTGGCGGCGCTCCTCCTCGGGGCGAGCGTGATCACAGCCTTTCTGACGCCGCCGGACCGCACGCGGCGCGTCTGGTGGGCCGTGCCGGCGACGGTGGTTCTGGTCGTGGCGCTGCTCTTCGGCTGGTTCGTTTTCTAGCGCGGTGGGACCGGGACTTTGTGCAGCTATAATCCGCGCCCGGTGACTCAGGCTCGACTGGTTCTCGAAGACGGTACGGTTTACGAAGGGGAGTCGTTCGGCTCCACGGCGGACACGATCGGTGAGGTGGTTTTCAATACCTCGCTCACCGGCTATCAGGAGATCGCCACCGATCCCTCGTACCGCTTCCAGATCGTCGTGATGACGTACCCGCACATCGGGAACTACGGCGTCGAACAGATGGTGGAGCAGAGCGAGGAGCCGCAGGTGGCGGGCTTCGTGGTCCGCGACATCATTCACGAGCCATCGAACGCGCACTCGCAGATGTCGCTCGGCGCCTACTTCGCGAAGAATCGCATCTCCGCGATTTCCGGCATTGACACGCGCGCGCTGACGCGCAAGATCCGTAACCAGGGCGCGATGCGCGGGATCATCACCACGAACGGAGCGCGCTCGGTCGACGACCTCGTGGCGGAAGTCCGCCGTGCGCCGTCGATGGCCGGGCTCGACCTCGTGCAGCGGGTGACGGCGCTACGGCCGTATCCGTTCGACGAGTTACCGGCCGAGAGGAAGAAGCGCGTGGCGGTGTACGACTTCGGCGTGAAGCGCGACATCCTGCGCCAGCTCACGAGCGTCGGCTGCGAGGTGACGGTGTATCCCGCTACGACGCACGCCGATGAGATCCTCGCGCACGGCTATGACGGCGTGCTGCTCTCGAACGGCCCCGGCGATCCGGAGCCGGTGACGTACGCGCAGGACAGCATCCGTCACATGGTGGGCAAGGTCCCGCTGTTCGGGATCTGCCTCGGCCACCAGCTCCTCGGCCTGGCCCTCGGCGGCAAGACGTACAAGCTGAAGTTCGGCCACCGCGGCGGCAATCATCCGGTGAAGGATCTGCGCAGCGGCCGCGTGGAGATCACCGCGCAGAACCACGGCTTTTCCGTGGACGCGGACTCGCTGAGTGAGAACGACATCGAATACACGCACATCAACCTCAACGACCAGACCCTGGAGGGCTTCCGCCACCGTCGCGAGCCCGTCCTGGCCGTGCAGTACCACCCCGAAGCCGCCCCCGGCCCCCAC
>JAXDJK010000356.1:0-3300 GCA_034665665.1 Acidobacteriota bacterium | reverse complement strand
CCGTCTTTACGATCGGCGGGATCCAGTCGCCGTGCTCTTCCACCAGGGACATCATCATCGTCACTTCCGTGACCGTCTTATCCGCGCCGGGCCGATCGGCCTTATTCACCGCGAACACATCGCCGATCTCCATGATCCCCGCCTTGATCGCCTGGATGTCATCGCCCATGCCGGGGACCAGCACCACCACGTTCGTTTGCACCGTCCGGACGACTTCCACCTCGTCCTGCCCTACTCCGACCGTTTCGACCAGCACCACGTCATAGCCGGCCGCATCGATCAGATCCACCACATCGTTCGTCGCCTTCGCCAGACCGCCGAGGAAACCGCGGGTGGCCATCGAGCGGATGAACACCCCGCGGTCCGTGTACAGATCCGTCATGCGGATGCGATCGCCGAGGATCGCGCCGCCCGTGAACGGTGAGGTCGGATCGACGGCGATGATCCCTACGCGCTTCTGCTGCCGCCGGTAATGCCGGGCCATCGACGCCACCAGCGTCGACTTGCCCGCGCCGGGCGAGCCGGTGATGCCGAGGATCCGCGCGCGGCCCGTGGCCGGATACACATCGGCCAGCAGTTGCACGGCGCGCGAATCATTCGACTCGATCATCGAGATCGCACGCGCCAGCGCGCGGATGCGACCGTCGCGGATCCCGTCGGTGATGTCGGTGAGCTCGCTCATTCGCGGGGACGAGGACTACTTCTCAGCGAGCAGATTGCGCGCGATCACGAGGCGCTGGATCTCGCTCGTCCCCTCGCCGATCGTGCAGAGCTTCACGTCGCGGTAATACTTCTCGGCCGGGAACTCCTTGATGAAGCCGTAGCCGCCGAAGATCTGCACGCCCTTCTCCGTCGCGCGGACCGCCACTTCCGAGGCGAAGAGCTTGGCCATCGCCGAGAACTGCGTCACCTTCTCCCCCGCGTCCTTGATCGTCGCGGCGCGGTGCGTGAGCAGGCGGGCCGCATCGATCTCCGTGGCCATGTCGGCCAGCATGAACTGGATGGACTGAAAGTCGGAGATCGGCTTGCCAAACGCGTGGCGCTGCTTGGCATACGCGCGGGCCGCTTCGTACGCGCCGCGGGCGACGCCGAGGGAGAGCGCGGCGATGGAGATGCGCCCGCCGTCCAGCACCTTCATCGCGTCGATGAAGCCGTAGCCGATCTTCCCGAGGATGTTGCTCTCGGGGACGCGGCAGTCTTCCATCACCAGCTCCGCGGTGTCGGAGACGCGCATGCCCAGCTTGTTCTCCTTCTTGCCGGGACGGATGCCCTTGCGGTCCATCTCGATGGCGAAGGCGGTGATGCCGTGCTTCTGGTCGGTGCGGTCCGTCACCACCAGGACCACGGCGATATCGGCATAGGTGGCGTTGGTGATGAAGTTCTTCGTGCCGTTGATGACCCACTCGTTGCCGTCTTTGATGCCGACGGTGTTCATGCCCGAGGCGTCGGAGCCGGAGCCCGGCTCGGTGAGGCCCCACGCGCCGATCCATTCGCCGCTGGTGAGCTTGGGCAGCCACTTCATGCGCTGCTCTTCGTTGCCGGCCAGATAGATGTGGCCGGTGCCGAGGGAGTTGTGCGCGGCCACGCTCAGCGCGAAGCCGCTGTCGATCACGCCGAGCTCTTCGATGATGTTGACGTAGTCGATGTAGGAAAGGCCTGCGCCGCCGTACTGCTCCGGGAAGATGGCTCCGAGCATGCCCAGCTCGCCGGCGCGCTTGAACGTGTCGACCGGGAAGTGCTGCGCTTCGTCCCATTCGGCGAGGTGCGGCTTGATCTCGCTCTCGGCGAAGTCGCGCACCATCTGCTTGATCTGCAACTGTTCGTCCGTTAGACGGAAGTCCATTGGTGTTACTCCTCGGATGTCGGATTGGCTGCGGAGTGGCGGGGTGCATCGCGCACGCCCACGGATCACGTGAATCCGTGCACCGTTCAGGCCAGGCGCCGGATTCTATCGCAGGACATTTACAATGTGCCAAATGTCCAGGTCCGTGGTCCCCTTCCTCTCCCTTCTCCTAGTTGCCTTCACTGCTTCGGCTGCCATTGACGGCAGCCAGGCCTCGAGCGAGTACACGCGCCTGCAACGCTGGGCCTTTTCCTCCCCCATCCCGCTGCCAGCAGGAGGCGTGACACTGACCCGCGACACGGCTACCTGGACGCTCACGTCCGGCACGGTGCGGCTGATGGACCCGGCTCCGGACGGCACGATCTCGGGCATGGTTTTCGAGGGCACGGGCCGGTTCGTAATGACCATCCCGGACCGCTTCGAGCTGGCGCAGCTGCGGCGGTTCACGAAGAAGCCGGCGCTGGCCGGCATCGACCAGGCCATCACGCAGATGGTGCTGCGCACGTCGGATCCGGCCATTGCCAAGCTCTTCCCGGCAGCGTCCGGCGGTTACACGACGTACGGGCTTTCCACGAAGCGCCACGAGTCGTGGCTCAGCGACCAGTTCAACGACACGGATGCACGCGTGCTCTCGGCCATGCTCAATGCGGGCGCGCTGCAGACCACCATCGACGTCAAGACGGCCGACTTCGACTGGCTGACGTGGGATTACGACTCCAGCCGCGCCGAGGAGATCACCCTCACCCGCTATGACCGCATGCCGGAGACATGGATCAGCCTCGATCGCGCGGAGGACCGGCAGGCGGACGGACGGCCTTCGGCGACGGCGTACCTCGGGCCGGCCACGCTCGATCACATCGACATGAAGGCCGACCTCACCAAACGCGGCAGCACCGGCGAGGTCGGCGAGCACAACCAGCGCACGATGAACGGCAGCTTCAACGTGGACGAGTCGTTCACGGGCGTGGCCGCGGCGGCGCGCGCGCTGCGCTTCGACCTCTCGCCGTACGCCCGCGAGGTGAAAGCGTTCGCCGAGGACGGCACGGCGCTGACGGTGGTGCGCGACCGCATCGGCAAGCGCTCCGCCCTCCTCGACAACAAGCTCTCGGACGACGATTTCGTGGTGGTGCTGGACAAGCCGCTGGCGCGCGGCGAGAAGCGCAAGGTGCGCTTCGAGTACGAGCTGGAGATGGCGAACTACGCCCTCGGCCGCTCGTGGTATCCGACCATCTCCGACTCGCTCAACCAGAAGCACACGGCCCGCCTCGAGCTGACGGTGACGAAGAAGAACGAGCTGCGCTCCATGGGCAAGATGGAGAGCCGCAGCGAGCAGGACAAGGCCGAGACCAGCATCTGGGTCGTCGCGCAGCCGGTGAAGATGGTCACGTTCTCCACGGCCACGCGCTTCGAGGAAGTGAAGCTGACGGTGGACGGCATCCCGCAGGTGACCTCGTTCG
>JAXDJK010000355.1:0-2528 GCA_034665665.1 Acidobacteriota bacterium | reverse complement strand
CAACGCTGCCGGCCGCGCCGGCCCGCCGGAGGCCTATGGTCGTCCCTGTTGCCGCGCCGTCAGCATGCCGGTGACGATGCCGAACCAGTAGATGGCGTGGTGGGCGGCGAAAGCGATGGGGATGAATGGCCACCAGCGCGGGGGGAGTTTGGTGGCGGGGATGCCGAGGATCAGGGTGAGGGCGGCGTATGGGAGGGCGACCAGGGGGGCGAAGAGGAGGCCGAGGGCGCCGGCCACCAGGAAGGCGGTAATTTTCGGGCTTCGGTGGGCGCGGGAGCCGCGGACGAGCATCTGGCCGGTTTTGACGCGGTAGCGCCAGCGCTGGCGGAGGTAGGGGCCGGGAAAGGGGCGGCGGCGGTGGTGGACGCGGACGTCGTGGTGGTAGACCACCCGGCCGCGGCCGAGGAGCTGTTCGAGGAGGCCGGTGTCTTCGGCGATGTAGCCGATGGCCTCGTCGAAGCCGGTGAAGGCGCTGCGGCGGACGAAGAGGTTGACCAGGGCTACGTCCGTCGGGGCCACGAGGTCGAAGACGCCGCGGCGGTTCTCGTGGGCGGCTACGCCGCTGCCGATCCAGCGTGTGGCCAGGAGCGTATCGGCGATGAGCTCGGGGATGGTGGAGTCGGGCGGCGCGGGGTCGGGACCGCCTACGGCGAGCACGTCGGGGTGGGTGTCGAGGTAGGCGCAGGCGGTGGCCAGCCAGCGTGGATCGGCGGTGGCATCGTCGTCCAGGAAGGCCAGGATCTCCCCTGCCGCGACGGAAGCGGCTCGATTTCTTCGAGTTGCTGGATTACGATTCGGTTCGGTGACGTTTCGTACGCGGGCTTCGGCTGCCAGGTTTAACGGCATGGCCGAGACCACGATCAGCTCGAACGGAAACGGCGCTTCCTGACTCAGAACCGACGCGATGGCACGTTCCGCATCGCCGCCAATCCGCTCGACCGGCATGATCACGGAGACCTTGGGCTGCACGAAAGCGCAGCTTATCAGCTCGAAATGGTCCCATCGCTTCAGACTGAAACTTTATGAAATTGATCATCCAGATTCCCGCCTTCAATGAAGAGGCGACGATCGCGCAGGCGTTGCGCGAACTTCCGAAAAAGATCGACGGCATCACCTCGATCGAAACCCTGGTCATCGACGACGGCAGCAGCGACCGGACAGCCGACGCGGCCCGCAAGGCGGGAGCGACGCACATCCTCCAGCTGAAGTCGCACCGCGGCCTCTCCGCGGCCTTCGTCTCCGGCATCGACGCGGCCCTCCGCCTCGGCGCGGACGTGATCGTCAATACCGACGCCGACAATCAATACGTCGCCGCCGACATCGCCCGGCTGGTCCAGCCGATCGTGCGCGGCACGGCGGAGGTGGTCATCGGCGACCGCGAGGTGGCCAAGTCGCCGCACATGTCGGGGATGAAGAAGGGGCTGCAGCGTCTCGGGAGCTGGACCGTCGGTCTGGCTTCGGGGATCTCGGTCTCCGACGTCACCAGCGGCTTCCGCGCCTTCTCGCGCGATGCGGCCATGCAGATGAACGTCTTCAATCCGTTCACCTACACGCTCGAAACGGTCATCCAGGCCGGCAACCGCAACCTCGGCGTGCAGAGCGTCACGGTGCGGACGAATGCGCCGACACGCCCTTCCCGCCTCTATCAGGGCGTGGGGACGTATCTGCGCAAGTCGATGGCCACGATCTTCCGCATCTACACGGTCTATAAGCCGCTGAAGACGTTCTTCGCCATCGGCTCGGTGCTGCTGTTCCTCGGCGTGGCGCTGGGCGTGCGTTTCCTCTGGTTCTTTGCCCAGGGCGAGCGCGGCGGGCACACGCAGTCGCTGATCCTGGCGGCGGTGTTCCTCATCACCGGCTTCCACACGTGGCTGATCGCGCTGCTGGCGGACCTGATCGCGGTGAACCGCCGGCTGTCCGAGGACGTGCTGATCCGCGTGAAACGGCTCGAATCGCCGGAAACGCAGCGGAAAGCGCCGGCGCTGTACGTTCGCGAGAAAGAGCGCGTGGAACGTCCCGAACGAACGGAGCGTCCAGAACGCGCGGAACGCCAGGAACGTCCGGAACGGGAACGCGGTCCGCGCGGCCCGAAGCGCGACGTCCCCGCTGCGCCCGCAGCACGCGCTGTTGCGCCGCCGAAGGCCGAGCCGGCCGCGAAGGCGCAGCCGGCTAAAGGCGAGGCAGCGACGCAGTGGGTGTGGCTGCTCGATGAAGACAAGCTGCAGGACCGCAACAACGCCAAGCCGACGCCGGAGCTGCGCGCCCCCCTTCTCGATGAAGAGGATGAGGACGACGCGGATCTGGAAGAGACGATGACCACGGCCACGGAGACGACCAGCAATGGTCCACGCCGACGCCGTCGCCGTCGCGGTGGCGCACGCCAGCACGCCGACCTGCCGGGCAACCGCGGGAAGCATCTGGCCGGCAACGGCGACGACAGCGAGTAAACAGCTGTCATCCCGAGCGTCGAGCGAGGGACCTGTGCGGGTGGGGCGATGCACGCGCCACACTCCTCGCGCCCCACCCGC
>JAXDJK010000354.1:0-8992 GCA_034665665.1 Acidobacteriota bacterium | reverse complement strand
AAGGTCAATTACCAGCCGCTCAACAACAACAACGCCGAAGTGTTCTACATGTGGAGCGACAAGACGGTGGCCGGCCGCGGCCTCGGCTCGCGCCGCCGCACCATCGAAGTGGCCCAGAACCAGACCGGTCCGGGCAGCCTCTTCAAGGTCGAGGACACGCACATCTTCTCGCAGAGCCTCTACCTGACGGCGAACTACGCCTCGATCCAGAGCGGTTACAAGCTCGATCCGATCGGCGGGCTCACGCAGGACGCCTGGTGGGACGAAGAGGAAGGCTGGCACCGCACCTACAGCTCCTACGTGCAGGACGTGCCGCAGAAGAACGCCCGCATCGATGGCGCGGCGTACGTGAACACCGGCACGGTCAAGCACGAGCTGAAGTTCGGCTTCGGCTACCGCGATACGCCGGTGGAATCGGCCACGGTCTGGCCGGGCAACGGCAACTTCGGCAACTTCTATGACGGCTACGCCCTGGCCGCGCTGACCCGTCCGGCCGTGCCAAACTTCGGCTCGCGCTACCTGGACGCCTTCGTCGGCGACACGGTCGAATTCAACAACCTCACCCTCACCGGTGGCTTCCGCTACGACATCCAGCGGGCCAAGAACTTCGGCAGCGAAGTGCCGGCCAACCCGGTCGTACCCGACCTCCTGCCGGCCGTCAACTATGCCGGTGACGATCGCGCCCTGGAGTGGAAGGGCATCTCGCCGCGCCTCGGCGCCACCTGGGCCCTCGGCGAGCAGAAGAAGACCATCATTCGAGGCAACTACGGCAGGTACATGGACCAGCTCGGGTCCAGCGACGTCGGCTCGAGTAACCCCTTCTACCGGGTGCAGATGCTCTACTACTACTGGGAGGATCTGAACGGCGACAAGACCATTCAGAGGAACGAGATCGACTTCGATTCGGGCCTCTACTCGTTCGCCAATATCGATCCCGATCACCCCGGCTCCACGGTGTCGGCGGGACGGCTCGACTACAACATGGATCCGACCACCACGGACGAGCTGATCCTCGGCATCGACCGCGAGATCGGGCCGAGCTTCGCCATCGGCGCGGCGTACACCTACCGCTACCGCGACAATTTCGTCTGGGATCAGTTCGAAAAGACGCGCGGGGGCAACGACTTCTACACCAGCGCCGACTACACGCTGCTGGCGGCCCCGATCACCGGCACACTGCCGGACGGCTCGGCGTACAGCGTGCCGAATTACCGCCTCAAGGCCGGCACGGCCGCGCCGGTGTACTACGTCACGAAGAACCGGCCCGACTATCACCAGACTTATAACGGCCTGGAATTCACGGCCACGAAGCGCTTCTCCAACCGCTGGATGATGCGCGGCAACGTGACGCTCTCGGACTGGAAGCAGCACGTGGGCGCGAATGGCTTCGTCGATCCGACGGGGCTGGTCTCCGGTGACAGCTGCAGTTCCTGCAATGGCGACATCGTGGCCTCGAGCGGCGGGATCGGCGGGTACATCAACTCGCGCTGGTCGTACTCGCTCAACAGCGCGGTGGAGCTGCCGTTCGGCCTGATGGCCGGCGCGGCGCTGGTCGGCCGTGAGGGCTATGTGGTTCCGTACTTCCGCCGCCAGAACAACCGCGACGGCCTCGGGAACAAGCAGATCATGGTCAGCGAGGAGTTCGGGTCCGAGCGTCTGCCGAACCTGTTCAACCTCGACCTCCGCCTGGCGCGCGACTTCCACGTGCCGGCCGGGGTGGTGCTGAATCTGGCCATCGATCTGTTCAACGTCACGAACGAGCGCACGGTGCTCTGGCGCGACAACCGGATGTACTCGGCCAACGGCGCGGACAACACGGTGAACAACTGGATCGAGCAGCTCCAGAGCCCGCGCGTCTGGCGCGTCGGTGCGAGGGTGCGGTTCTGATCGCAACGCAACGTCCATCTCAGGGCGGGCCTTCGGGCCCGCCCTTTTTTCTGCTCCTGCTGTTGCTGTTCGCGCTTCCGCTGCGTGCTTCGCTGCAGCGCTTCGAGGTCGGCAATCCCGCCGACGTCGCACCGGCGCTGCACGGCCCGATCATCCACATGGCCGGTGGCGGCAAGGATGTCGACGCGGCGTTCCAGGAAACCATCGATCGCGTGCGGGGCTGCCGCGATTGCCCCGTGAAGCTCGATGTGCTGGTGCTCCGCGCCTCAGGTGGCGACGGCTACAACAACTACCTGCAGGGCATGAACGGCGTCGATTCCGTGACGACGCTGGTGGTCACCGATCGCCTCTCCGCCGAGAGCGCGGCGGTGGTGAATGCCGTCCGGAACGCGGAGTACGTCTTCTTCGCCGGCGGCGATCAGTGCAACTACGTGAAGCTCTTCAACGGCGGGGCGGTGCAGGTCGAGCTGCGCGTGCTGTACACCCGCGGCGGCGCGATCGGCGGCACCAGCGCCGGGATGGCCATTCAGGGCAAAGCCTCGTACGACGCCTGCAACGACGCCAGCGCGCAGTCGGCGTTGGCCCTGGCCGATCCGTTCAACGACGAGATCAGTTTCACCACCGATTTCCTCGACTGGCCGGACCTCGGCAACGTCATCACCGATACGCATTTCGCGCAGCGCAATCGCATGGGCCGCCTCTTCGCATTCATCGCCCGGCAGTTGCGCGAGAGCGAGGCCCGCGACTTTCTCGGCATCGCCGCGAATGAGCGCACGGCCGTGCTGGTGGACGGCCGCGGCCTGGCGGAGGTAATCGGCGAAGGTCCGGCGTACTTCGTCCTTGGCGATCACTTCCCGGAGCGCGCTTTGCCCGGGCAGTCGCTGACATACTGCGGCTTCAAAATCTGGCGCGCGCCCAGCGGCCTCTCGTTCGACCTGCGCCATCGTCCGGCCACCGGCTTCTACACCGTGGACGTGAACGACGGCGTGATCCTGCGCGACCCGTACTGATGCGCCGCGCCCTCCTCCTCGCCGCGGCGGCGCTGCTCGTCACCTGCCGTGCGCGCGAGCCGCATGCCGAGGAACCGGCGCCGATCATCCTCATCTCGGTGGACACGCTCCGGTCCGATCACCTGCCGGCATACGGCTATCGCGCCATCGCCACGCCGGCGCTGGATGCCTTCCGCCGCGACGCGGTGCTGTTCGAGCGCGCGTACAGTCACGCGCCGCTCACCCTCCCCTCGCACTCCACGATCCTGACCGGCCTGCTGCCGGCGCAGCATGGGGTGCGCGACAACGTCGGCTTCCGCCTGAAGGTCGGCGACGATGCGCGGCTGGCGTCGAAGCTCAAGCAGCGCGGGTATGCCACGGGCGCGGCCATCTCGGCGTACGTGCTGCGCGCGGAGACCGGCATCGCGCAGGGTTTCGACACGTGGGACGACGAGGTGGATCGCGGCGCGGCGGAGCAGTCCCTCGGCGCGGTGCAACGCGCCGGCGCGAAGACCATCGCCGCGGCAGAGCCGTGGATCGCCGCGCACGCGAGCAGGCCGTTCTTCTACTTTCTGCATCTGTATGAGCCGCACGCGCCGTACGACGCGCCGGAGCCGTTCCGCTCGCGCGCGCACAGCGCCTACGACGCGGAGATCGAGTATACGGACGCGCTGCTCGGGGAGTTTTTCGCGTTCCTCAAACAGCACGGCCTGTACGACCGGGCGCTGATCGTGGTGCTCTCCGATCATGGCGAAGGCCTCGGCGATCACGAGGAGGACGAGCACGGGCTCTTTCTCTACCGCGAGGCGCTGCAGGTGCCGCTGCTGGTGAAGCTGCCCGCCAACGCGCGGGCCGGCTCGACCATCGCGACGCCGGTGGGGCTGGTGGACGTGGCCTCGATCATCCTCACCGGGAAGCCCGACGTGGCGGCGCGCCCGATCTACAGCGAGACGTTCTATCCCCGCTTCCACTTCGGCTGGAGCGATCTGCATTCGCTCATCGACGGCAGTGAGCATTACATCGACGCTCCCCGCGCGGAGCTGTACGACCTGACCGCCGACCCGGGCGAGAAGACGAACGTGCTGCCGGAGCGCCGCCGCAGCTACGCGCGTTTGCGCGCCCTGCTGGCGCCGCTGAAGCACGAAGCCGCGGCACCGGCCGCCGTCGATCCGGAGGAAGCGCAGAAGCTGGCGGCCCTCGGGTACATCGGCTCCGCCGCGCCGGCCAGCGGGCCGCTGCCAGATCCGAAGGACCGCACCGGCACGTTTCGCGAGCTGCGCGAAGCGTTCCGGCTCTACCGCGCCGGCAACGATGCCGCGGCGCTGGTGCGCTTCGAGCGCATCCTGGCCACGAATCCCGACATGATCGACGTGTGGGACGTGCGGTCGAAGGTGCTGTTCCGCATGGGCCGCACGACCGAAGCGATCGCCGCGGGGAAGGAAGCGCTGCGCCGCTCGCCGTCGTCCACGCACCTGGCCATCGACCTCGCCAACGCGATGCTGCTGGCCGGCCAAACGAAGGACGCGGAGCGCCACGCGCAACTCGCGCTCACTAATGATCCCGCCCGCGCACACGAGCTGCTGGCGCGCATCGCCCTGGTGCGCAACGACGTGGCCACCGCCGAGCGCGAAGCGCGGCTGGCGATTGCCGGCCCTGGGGAGACGAATGCCGCGCTGTACACGCTGGCACGCGTCGAACAGAAGCAAGCCCGCCCAGCCGAGGTGTTGCGCATCGCCGATGACCTCCTGGCCCGGCTGGCGCGCACCAACGGCCGCCCCCTGCGCGGTCTGCACGCCCTCCGCGCGGACGCGTTAGCGCGCCTCGGCAACGAGCCCGCCGCGGAGCAGGCGTTCCGCGAGGAGCTCCGCCTCTTCCCCGGCGACGCCGAGGGGTATCGGGGGCTGATCGTCCTCCTCGCCTCACAGGGCCGCATGGCCGAAGCCAACAACGCCATCCGCGAATTCGCCGCGACCGCCCCCAACCGGCACACGTACGAAGCCATCGCGCAAACGCTCGAGGTCCTCGGCGACCGCGACGGCGCGCGCTTCTGGCGCGCCAAACGCTGACGGCGCGCGAAGCGCCAAGGTTTGTCATCCCGAGCGTAGCGAGGGACCTGTGCGGGTGGGGCGCGGGGCACATGCCACACTCCCCGTGCCCCACCCACACAGGTCCCTCGCACGACGCTCGGGATGACAAAACTTGACCGCTCCCGGCGTAGTGCGCGGCTTCAGCGTGCACCGAGGGGATGTGCGCGCGAGCGCCAAGCTTGTCATCCCGAGCGTCGAGCGAGGGACCTGGGCGGGTGGGGCGCAGGGCCTATGACGCTTGCATCGCGCCCCACCCGCACAGGTCCCTCGCTACGCTCGGGATGACAAAATTTGACCGCTCCGCTGTAGTGCGCGGCTTCGGCGTGCACCGAGGGGATGTGCGCGCGAGCGCCAAGCTTGTCATCCCGAGCGTCGAGCGAGGGACTTGGGCGGGTGGGGCGCGATGCACATGCCACACTCCCCGCGCCCCACCCGCACAGGTCCCTCGCTACGCTCGGGATGACAACCTTGGTGTTACTCGCTGAGCGCCACCGCGAGCACCAGCGTGCGTTGAATCCCGGGGAAGATCGTGGCGATGTCGCAGTTCTCGTGGAGGCCGTGGGAGCCTTCGCAGTCGCCGGCGCCCATGCCGATGGCGGGGATGCCGGCGCGGATGGCGGCGCTGGTGTGGTTGGAGGCGGTGTTGGTGATGGAGGGGTCGAGGCCGAAGGCGCGGTAGACGGCTTCGGCGGTGTGGACCATCTCGGAATTGCGGTGGCCGGGCAGGCTGGCCACTTCTTCGATCGAGACCTGATCGCGCTTCATGGTCATGCCGGCGCGGGCGGCTTCCTCGGACACGATCTTCTGGATGGTGGCGTCCAGGCCGTGCAGCTCGGATTCGACCGTGGAGCGGAGGTCGACGCTCATCCAGGCGTCGGCGGCTTTGGCGTTGAAGACATCCGCGCCGCCGAGCATGCCCACGTTCAGCCACGACGTCTTCGGCACCTTCAGCGCGTACAGCCGCTGCACGGCGCGCGCGAGCGGGAGCGTGGCCGAGTACGGCGGCGTATCGGAGCGCGTGTGACCGCCCGGGCCGATGATGTGGTAGCGGTGCCAGTAGATCCCGGTGCCGCCGTAGGTGAAGCCGTTGAACCCGCCGTCGAGCGCGACGTAGCGGTCGATCTCTTTGGCGTGATCCTTCAGGAAGGCATCGGCGCCGCGGAACGACGTCTCTTCTTCCACCGTGAACACGAAGGTCAGGTCACCCTTCGTCGAAATCTTGGCCGCGTTCAGGGCCCGGATCATGGCCAGCAGGGCGATGATGTTGCGCGTGTCGTCGCCGACGCCGGGCGCGTACAGCTTGCCGTTCTCGATGCGGGTGGTGACGTTCGTATCGATGGCAAAGACCGTATCCATGTGCGCGTCGAAGACCACGCGCTTGCCGCCGCCGGTGCCGGGACGGACGCCGATGACGTTGCCCACGCTGTCGCGATGCACGTTCTGGAGACCGTAACTTTTCAACAGCGCTTCGATAGCGTCGGCGCGCTTCCCTTCCTGACCGGACGGCGACGGGATCTCCGTGATGGTGCGCCACTGCGTGACGATGGCCTCGCGGTCGGCGTCGATGGCGGCCATGCCGCGGGCCACGTCTTCGCGCTGCATCAGCGAGCGCATGGCATCGGTCGGTACGGGGCCGGACGGCGCAGGCCCCGCGGTGCGGCAGGCCGTGACCACGAGCAAGGCGAGCAGAAGGAAGGGCAGTGCGATACGTCCACGAATCATGCGCGGATGGTAACCTCTCCGCGTGAGCCGGCGGAGAGGCATCTGGGGCGCGATCGCCCTCGCGATCGCGATCGCAGCCGGCGCCGCCTACTGGTTCACCGCACGCCGCGGCGGGGCGTCGGAGGAACCGGCCACCGACATCATCCTCGTCACCATCGACACCCTCCGTGCGGACGCTCCCGGCTTCGCCGGCAACACGCGCGTGAAGACCCCCTTCCTGGACAAACTCGCCGCGCGCGGCACCGTCTTCACGCATGCGCACGCCCACAACGTCGTCACCCTCCCGTCGCACACGAACATCCTCACCGGCCTCTATCCCTGGCAGCACGGCGTGCGTGACAACGCCGGCTTCGTGCTCGACCCGAAGCATCCCACGCTCGCGGCCACGCTGCACGAGGCCGGCTTCGCCACCGGCGCGTTCGTGAGCGCGTTCCCTCTCGATTCGCGCTTCGGCCTCGACCGCGGCTTCGACGTCTACGACGACGGCTACCGCACCGGCGCGGGCGCGCTCGACTTCGCCGTGCAGGAGCGCGCCGGCAATGAGACCCTGGCGCTGGCCACGCAGTGGTGGCGCGCGTCATCGGGCCGCAAGCGCTTCCTCTGGGTGCACCTCTACGAACCGCACGCGCCGTACCTCCCGTCGCCGCAATTCCGCGATCAGTACCGCGACAACCCGTACCTCGGTGAAGTGGCCACCGCCGACGCCATGCTGGCCGAGGCGCTCGGACCGCTGCTGGAGGAATCGCCAAACGCGCTGGTCATCGTCACCGGCGATCACGGCGAATCGCTCGGCGAGCATGGTGAGAAGACCCACGGCCTCTTCGCCTACGAAGCGACGCTGGCGGTGCCGCTGCTCGTCGTCGATCCCGCCCACAAGCCCGGCCGCAACGACGGCTACGTCCGGCACATCGACATCGCCCCCACCATCCTCACCCGCGCCGGACTGACCGCGTCCGCGGAGATGAAAGGCGCGCCGCTCTTCGCGGAAGGCGCCCGCGGCTACACCTACTTCGAAGCCCTTTCCGCATCGCTCAACCGCGGTTGGGCGCCGCTGGTCGGCGCGCTCGATGGCGGCAAGAAACTGATCGAGCTGCCCATCCCGGAGCTCTACGACCTCCCGTCGGATCCGCACGAAGCGAAGAACCGTTACACCGACGAGCGCCGCAGCGTCGTGGCGTTGCGCAACCGGCTCAAAGCCGACGCACCCGCACCAGCCAACGCCCGCCAGAAAGTCGGCGACGAGGAGCAGGCCAATCTCCTGAGCCTCGGCTACATCAGCGGCACCTCCGCCAAGACCACCTACACCGAAGCCGACGACCCGAAGAACCTGGTCGGCATCGACGACCAGCTGCACGAAGCCATCGCCGCCTACCAGACCGGCAACCTGGCCGGCGCGCTCAAGGTCTCGAAGCAGATCGTGGCCGCGCGCCCGGAGATGCAGATCGCGCAGGAGATGCTGGCCTTCTTCCTCGCGCAGAACGAGCGCCCCGGCGAAGCGATCCAGGTGCTCGAGCGACGTGTCGAAACTGGCCGGGCCAACGACGCCGTCCGCATCCGCCTCGGCCTGCTCCTGAGCGAGACCGGCCGCGCCCGCGACGCCATCGGCCTGCTCCAGCCGTTCGTCAAAGACGGCGATCCCGACGTCCTCAACGCCTACGGCATCGCCCTGGCCGACAACGGCGACCTCACCGGCGCCGTGCGCGAGTTCCGCCAGATCCTGGCAACCGACCCGAAGAACGCCCGCGCCCACCAGAACCTCGGCATCGTGGCCCTGCGTGCCGGCCAGCTCGCCGCCGCCCGCACGTCTCTCGAACAAGCCGTGGCCCTCGACCCCAATCTTCCCCTGGCCCTCAACGCCCTCGGCGTCGTCGAAGCCAAGAGCGACCACCCCGCCGCCGCGGTGGCCCGCTGGTCGAAAGCCCTAGCCCTCGATCCCTCCCAGTTCGACGCCCTCTTCAACCTCGGCGTCGTAGCCTCCGAACAAGGTATGCGCGACGTAGCCCGCAAGTCCCTCCGCGATTACGTCGCCCGCGCCCCCGCCGCGCGCTATGCGAACGAGCGCAAGGAAGCGGCCGAGATCCTGCGCACGCTGGAGTGACGCCCCAACCCGCCTCAGGACTTATGTATATAGTGGAGTAGAGGGGTGCGTCTTCGATGGTGCGGGCCTACACAGTTCTCTGCTTTGCAGTCATCTGCGCCATCGCGTTCCCAGCGCTCGCTCAGAACTGCGCTCTACCGAGTTCGTTGCAAATCGACATACCTAGTCTCGGAGGCAACGCGGGCACGTTCACATTCAAGGCTATCGTG
>JAXDJK010000353.1:0-2658 GCA_034665665.1 Acidobacteriota bacterium | reverse complement strand
GCGGGAAAGGCCGCGGCACACGCAGCTTCCAACCGCCAACCGCCAACTGCCAACCGCCAACGTTTCGGGTAGGGTGGGAGGGACGGCATGGCGAAGCGCTCAGCGATCAAAGATTTCTTGTGGCGGCACTCGGCGGGCCTGGCCTTCCTGGTGATGGTGGTGTTCGTCGCCTTCATCGCCTTCGTCGGCTACACCTACGTCGTCATCACCAAGAAATTCGATTCGTCGCGGCGCTGGGATCTGCCCAGCCGCGTCTACTCCGACTCCACACCCATCCTGCCCGGCATCCGCTATCCGCGGGAACTGCTCGAGCCGAAGCTCAACCACGTCGGCTACTACGAGACGCGCAAGCGCGTCGAGAATCCGGGCGAATACCGCTACGTCGGCGACGACCTGGAGATCTTCCTCAACAACTTCGAGTATCCCGACATGGAGTTCCACGCCATGCCGGTGCTCGTGGACATGGACGGCACGACCATCCGCTCGGTCAAGCGGCTGACGGATGGCGTGACGCTCCGCGGCGTGCGCCTCGAGCCCGAGCTCATCACCTCCATCTACGACAACGAGATGGAAGACCGCGTGCCGGTCTCACTCGCGGGCGTGCCGAAAGTGGTCAGCGAAGCCGTCATTGCCACCGAGGACAAGACCTTCTACACCCACGACGGCATCTCCATTCGCGGAATCGCCGGTGCGCTGCGGACCGACATCCAGAAGAAGGCCCTCACCTCCGGCGGCTCGACGCTTACCCAGCAGCTGGTCAAGAACCTCTACCTCAATCCCGAGCGCACCTTCCGCCGCAAAGCGCTCGAAGCGTTGATGGCGATGCTGCTGGAGATGCGCTACACGAAGGAGGAGATCCTCGAGGCCTACCTCAACGAGATCTACCTCGGCCAGAACGGCGCCGTGCAGATCATCGGCGTGCAGCAGGCCTCACAGGTCTACTTCGGCAAGCAGGTCACCTATCTCACCCTCGAAGAAGCGGCCACGCTGGCCGGCATCATCCGCTCGCCGAACACGCTCTCGCCGCTCCGCTATCCCGACCGCGCCAAAGGCCGACGCGACACCGTCCTCGCGCTGATGAAAGATCAAGGCAGGATCACCGAGCGCCAATACGCCGAAGCCGTGGCCTCGCCCTTGGCCGTGACGCGTTTCCCCAGAACTTCCCGCAGCGCGCCGTTCTTCGTCGACCTCGTGCTCAAGCAGCTCCGCGAGACCTATCCGGAGACGCAGCTCAAGACCGAAGGGCTGCGCATCTTCACCACTCTCGACACCATCATCCAGCGCTCCGCCGAGCAGGCCCTCGACTCCGGCATCGGCGACCTCACGAAAAAGTACAAGCACATCAAACGCTCCGAGACGCCGCTGGAAGGCGTGGTGGTCACGATCCAGCCCGGCACCGGCTACGTGAAAGCACTCGTCGGCGGACGCAATTACTCGAAGACGCAGTTCAACCGCGCCATCCAGGCCCGCCGGCAGCCCGGGTCGCTCTTCAAGCCGTTCGTCTATCTCTCGGCCATGGATCCGGCCCGCGGGCGCCAGGCCTTCACCGCCGCCACGGTCCTCGATGATTCGCCGATTTCCGTACAAGCCGGCAACGCCGTCTGGCGTCCGCAGAACTACGACAATCGTTTCCACGGGCACGTGACGGTGCGCGAAGCGCTCGCGCATTCGTACAACATCCCCGCCGTGCGCGCGGCCATCGACGCCGGCGTGCCGAACGTCATCAAGACGGCCATGTCCATCGGCGTGGAGTCGAAGCTGCAGCCGTATCCGTCGATCTCCCTCGGCTCGTTCGAGGTCACGCCGCTGGAGATCGCGTACGCCTACTCGGTCTTCGCGAACCTCGGCGTGAAGTCGGAGCCGGTCTCGATCCTGGCCGTGGTCACCCGCGACGGCAACCTCCTCGAGACGCGCAACGTGAAGATGAAGCGCGTCGCCCCGGCCAGCGTCTGCTACGTGATGAACGATGTGCTGAAGGACGTCTTCCGCTACGGCACGGCGGCCCGCGTGCGCTCCCTCGGCATCGAGGGCACGTTCGCCGGCAAAACCGGCACGACCAACAACTATCGCGACGCCTGGGTGATCGGCTACTCGCCGCGCATCCTCTCGCTGGTCTGGATCGGCTTCGACGACGGCCACTCCGTCCGCCTCTCCGGCGGCGACGCCTGCGCCCCGATCTGGGCCAAGCACATGCACCGCGTGGAAGGCCTCGTCCCCGACGTCGACTGGCGACGTCCCGAGGACGTCGTGGAGCGCGAGATCGACCCCGAATCCGGCCAGCTCGCCACGCCGTACTGCCCGCAGACGCGAAGCGAGATCTTCGTGGCCGGCACCGAGCCCAAGTCCGTCTGTACCATCCACGCCGGCAGCGGCGATCCCAGCCCCTTCTGGCGCGACAACCCCGCCATCGACGGTCAGGACCGCGCCGAAGCCGCCCTTCCCCCCGGCGTACCGGTCGACCCGGTTGCCGCCGAAGCGCAGAAACGGGCCGAAGAACGCCGCAAACGCGACAAAGAGACGGGCATCCGCAAGTTGCTGCGTCGCATCTTCGGCGACGGCGGGTAAACGGAACGCGAACGAAAGTTCGTGCGCCGCGGTAATCCTTGTCATCCCGAGCGTCGAGCGAGGGACCTGGGCGGGTGGGGCTCCGTGCAAGCG
>JAXDJK010000352.1:0-5068 GCA_034665665.1 Acidobacteriota bacterium | reverse complement strand
TCGCGTAATCTTTTTACGATTTAGGCGAAAAGCGTGCAGGACGACGCGAAGCGTTTGGAGTGCGGCGCTTTCCCGCCGCTCTTGTACAGCCATCGGCAGTGCTCGTGGCTTACGCCGAAAGTGTCTTCACGAGCTTCTTCGGCGCAATCGCGCGGTAGCTTTCGTCGATCCAGGCTTTGAGCAGGTCGAGGGGGACCTCGGCGGGTTTGGTGAAGCGGGCGGTGACCCAGCCGCTCTTGCCGAGGCCGTAGCCGGTGGGCTCGGCGAAGGGGAGGTCGAGGGCTACGTCGCGGGAGCTGGGGAGCTTGAGGGAGAGACTGAGCTCGCCCGCGGACTTGTCGCCGCCGAGGAAGACGAAGGACTTACCTTTCACCTTGATCGCGCTGTGGCCCCAGGGATGATCCTCGTGCGCCTCGGGGTAGGTCATGGCGAAATCGCGCAACTGCAGCTCCAGCGATTCGAGCGTCTTCTTCGGCATGGCGCAATGTTATCGCGGAATAATCGGATGGGTCCGGGTGCTCCTTTCCCCACGCATGACCCATTATTGCCGCCGTTCGTGGACCGCCGCGGTCGTCGCGCTGGCGTTGCTCCTCACGGTACGAGCCGAGGCGAGCAGCGATCCGGCTGACGTCGTGAGGGCCCTGTACACGCACTTCACCGCCGGGGACGTTCGCGCCGCTTCGGCTCTATGGACCGCAGAAGAGGCACCCGCGTTCGTCCGGACCCGTGCCCGCAGCATGCGGCAGCGCTGCCGGCGGCTGGAACGGCTCGACGTCAAGGCCGTCTCCTCCACGCCGGACACTGCGGTCTATGAGACGGCGGCGACCTGGTCGACCTGGAGCGGCTGGCCTGGCGCCGCGGAGCGGGTGGAGCAGGCCCATTCGCGCATCACTCTCCGGCGCGAGGGCGAGACGTGGAGGATCCGCGCGTGGGACTCGCGCGAAGCGGAGCTGGTGGAGAGGATGACCGCCGCCGCCAATGCCGCCGATCGCGCGCGGCTCCTGGCCGCCGCGCCGGAGCTGCACACCACCGCACTCGTGGCCGCGCTGGTCGCCCGCGCCGCGACTCTCTCCAGCCAGAGCCGCTACGACGTGGCGCAGGAGCTTTCGATCGCCGCCGTCGACATCGCCGCGCGTCTGGCTGATCCCGCCGCGTACTCGATCGCGCTCACCCAGCGCGCCTGGGCCGCACGCGTGGCCCGGCCGCGCCAGCTCGATCTCGCCCTGACCCTCGGCAGCGAAGCGATCGCCATCGGGGAAGCGCTGCACGACCCAGACGTCTTCGGCCGTGCGCACATCCGCCACGCACGAACGATGGAAGACGCGCGAACGCTGCGCAACATGGACCCGGTCATCCCCGTAATCGAGCTGGCGGACTACATCGAAGACGCCGGCCTCGTGGCCCACGCGGCGACTCACGTGGCTCGCTTCCTCGACAGCCAGGGCGAGCACCGCGAGGCTTTCGTCTACGCCGAAACGGCAGGCAAGTACGCGGAGGAAAGCGGAGAGGCGACGGCCCGCATTGGTGCGGCGCTCAATCTCGGCAGTGCGTACGCGTACACCGGCGACACGGACCTGGCGTTGCGGTACTTCGGCAAGGCCGCGGAGATCGCGGAGGAAGCGAACTTCGCGAACGCACTCTCCGGCGCCCTCGGCGTGAGCGCTTCGATTCTGGCGGAGAGGAATCCGCGCGAGGGCCTGGTCTTCATGAACCGTGCGATCGCGCGCATGGAGCCGATCCCGGCGGCACGCCGCGGTCTCGCGGACATGTTGCAGCGGCGCTTCCTCATCAACATGCACCTGCACCATCCCGACGAGGCGGAGCGCGACTATCGCCGCTCGCTGGAGCTATCCCCTCCCGACTCGGTGAGCAAGGCCGACCTGGCGCTCTTCGACGCGGAGATCAAGTTCGCACGGCAGGATTACGCCGGTGCGCTGGCGCTCTCCCGCAGCGCGATGGGCACCGCGAACACGCGCGACGCCCGTTTCGCGCAAGCGCTGTCTCTGCGTTGTCTCGGCGAGACCGAAGAGGCCACCCGCCTCATGGAGGACATCGTCGCGGAGATCAACGCGTCGCAGAGCAGCATCAGCGATCCCGATCGCAAGGTGTTCCTCGGCGACAAGCGGTCCGATGCCCATCGCACGCTCCTGAACCTCTTCGCCGAGCAGGGCCAGACCGTCCGGGCGCTCGAAGTGGCGGAGCAGATGAAGGCGCGTACGTTGCGCCAGTCGCTCCTGCAGGGGCCGAGCACCGAGGAGCCGCTGACCGGTGCCGAGCTCGCGCGCGAGCGCTCGCTCAACAGGCGCGTCGTACAACTGACCACCGCGGTGCTGGCGGCGCAGGGCACAGATGCGGATGCGGCGCGCGTACAGCTCGCCGACGCACGCGCCGATCTCGCCGACTTCCGCCAGCGTCTCTTCGTCACCCGTCCCGCTCTCCGCGCCCAGCACTTCGACAACCACCCGTTGACGGACGTGCCGGCGGCGCTCGGCGGCGTGACGGTCGTGGAGTACCTGGTCGACGACGAAAAGACGTTCGTCTTCGTGTCCACTCCCCTGCCCGACGGCACGCGGCAGATTCGGATGGAGGTGCTGCCGATCTCGGAACCGGACCTGCGCCTGGCGGTGGAGCGTTTCACCACGGCCGTGGAAGCACGGAGCCGGCGCGCCGCGGAATTCGGCGACGCGCTGTACCAGCGCATCCTCGCGCCGATCGCGCCCTGGCTGGCCGAGGCAAAAGCGATCTGTTTTATCCCGCACGATCAGCTCTGGCGCGTCCCCTTCCAGGCGCTCGGGCCGCGCGACGGTCCGTTGCTGGTGGACCTCGTGCCGGTGTTTTACGCGCCCTCGATTGCCGTGCTCGCGGCAGCCACGGAGCGGCCTTCGATGCACGACACCGCGCATCCGGCCCTGCTGGCGCTCGCGAATCCAATGGTCAGCACGCGCACGGCCACGCTCTATCACGCCATCAACCGGGACGCGAGCCTCGGGCCGATTCCGGAGACGGAGACGGAGGTGCGCGCCATCGCCCGCCTGTATGGCAAGGAGCACAGCCGCGTCTTCGTCGGCGACGAAGCACGCGAGGCGGTGGTGAAGAGCGAAGCCGCCAAGTACGACATCCTGCACATCGCCGCGCACGGCGTGATCGACGAAGCGGCGCCGATGTTCTCGTCGCTGGTGCTGTCGTCGTCCGGCGGCGGTGCCGACGATGGCCTCCTCGAAGCGCGGGAGATCGTGACCATGAAGCTCGGCACCGACCTCGCGGTGCTCTCCGCGTGCGAGACCGGCCGCGCAAATTCGAGCTTCAACGGCGCCGGCGTGATCGGCCTCTCCTGGGCCCTGCTCGCCGCGGGCTGCCGGACGACCGTGGTCAGTCAGTGGAAGGCGCAGTCCACCGCCACGGCCGCGCTCATGATCGAGTTTCATCGTCAGCTGGTGCACGGCGCGTCGAAACCGGCCGCGCTGCGGAACGCGCAGCTGGCCCTCCGCCGCGATCCGCAGTACGCGCATCCGTTCTATTGGGCACCGTTCGTGGTCCTCGGCGCACCGTAAGGTTTGTCATCCCGAGCGTCGAGCGAGGGACCTGGGCGGGTGGGGCTCGGTGCCTGTGGCATGCTCCCCGCGCTCCACACGCACAGGTCCCTCGCTACGCTCGGGATGACAGGGCGGAGCACTTCTCGTGAGGCGTGCTGCTACCATCCCTCCCGCATGCGCAAACGCGTTTTCATCGCGTACACGGGCGGGACGATCGGGATGCAGCGGACCAAGGGCGGGTATCGGCCTGCGCCCGGGTCGTTGCAGCGGCAGATGGCGGATATGCCGGAGCTGCGGCATCCCTCCATGCCGTCGTACACGATTCACGAGTACGACCCGCTGCTCGACAGCTCGAACATGACCCCGCGGGAGTGGATGAACATCGCCCGCGATATCGCCGAGAACTACGACCGCTACGACGGCTTCGTCGTCCTCCACGGCACCGACACGATGGCCTACACCGCCTCGGCGCTGCCGTTCATGCTCAGCGGATTGCGCAAGCCGGTGATCCTCACCGGATCGCAAATCCCGCTGTGTGAGATCCGCAACGACGCGCGCGAGAACGTCATCACCTCGCTCATGCTGGCCGCCAACTACGCAATCCCCGAGGTCTGCCTCTACTTCGGCGGGAAGCTGCTGCGCGGCTGCCGCTCCACCAAAGTCAGCGCCGACGGCTTCGCCGCATTCGCCTCCCCCAACTTCGCACCTCTCGGCGAGGTCGGCATCGCCATCGACGTCAACTGGGATCTGGTGCGCAAGCCGCGCGGCACGGCGCGCCTTTCCGTGCAGCAACTGGCGCGGCCGGTCGTCAGCGCGCTGCGGCTCTTTCCCGGCATCACCCCGGAGCTCGTGCGCAACGTGCTGCGGCCGCCGCTGCAAGGACTCGTCCTCGAAGCGTACGGCGTGGGCAACGGTCCGGATCAGGACCACGACTTTCTCGACGCGCTCACCGAAGCGACCGCGCGCGGCGTGGTGATCGTCGACTGCACACAGTGCCTCGAAGGCACCGTGCACCTCGGCGAATACGCGGCCGGCGCGGCGCTGGCGCGGGCCGGCGTGATCAGCGGCTTCGACATGACCGCCGAGGCCGCGCTGGCCAAGCTCTATTACCTCTTCTCGCGCCGATTCAGCACGGCACGGGTGAAGACGGAGATGCAGCGCGATCTTCGCGGCGAGATCACCCTGCGCGAGTAGCGCTAAAATAGGGGTGGAGGAATCCCACCATGGCACGGCTACTCTTCAGCGCAGGGGCGCGAGGCGAATTCATTCGCAAAATCCAGCAGAAACTCACCACGGCCGGCTTCGACACCAAGGGACAGGACGGGAACTACGGCGCCAACACCACCAAAGCCGTGACCGCGTTTCAGAAGGCCAATGGTCTCGAGCAGAACGGCTCGATCGACGAAGCGACATGGGCCGCGCTGACGCCTGATCCGATCCCGCCGGTGCGCGACCGCTGCCTGGCTCTCACCTCCGCGTTCGAAGGCCACGGCTACACGCTGGCCCAGGGCAACTTCGACGGCGCCGGCATCACC
>JAXDJK010000351.1:0-2528 GCA_034665665.1 Acidobacteriota bacterium | reverse complement strand
GTACGACCAGCTTTCTGTAAAGCTCGCGCAGCAGATCGAGAACGCGGGTGCGGTCGTAATGCCGCGCCAGCAGCCAGATCACCAGCGCCGTCTCATCTTCCTGGATCGGAAGCTGCGGCTCGCCATTGCGCACCCACGGATGCCACAGTGGGGCGAGCGAGCCGTCCGGATTGTACTTGTGCAGGAAGTAGCCCTCTTCGCGGATGGCTTTGTGCGCGAAGCGAAGAAAGCGCCGTGTAATCTCCGGAAAGCCGGCGCGATCGAGCGCGTCACAGATGAACGACGCGTCGCGCGGCCACATATACGAATAGTGGTCGTTATGGCCCCACTGGATGTCGGAGTCGTTCGCCGCCAGCACGGCGCCGTCGCGATCGCATTGTGTGCTGATGATCAGCAGTGAGCGTCGATAGAGATCCGCAATCTCGTCCGGTAGCTCCGTCAGATCGAGGGCCGGCTTGTTGACCCACGTGTACCAGTACGAGCCGGTGCGCGTCAGGAGATGGGCAGCCGTCTCGGCACGCACGGCCCGGTCGAGCTCCGCCACCTCACCGTACTTGCGTCCGGCGCAGATCCAGTACATGACCGTGGTCGAGCCGCCCGGCTCCAGGTGGAGCGGCACGCCGATCGTGGAGTCGACGGCACCCTGCGCGATCGGGTCCATCGACAGTTTGCCATCCTCGGCATCGCGCCATGTGCCGTCCGTGAGGCCGACACCCGACCGGCCGCACACGTACTCGCTCACGCCGGCATCGCAGTTCACGAGCACATAGCGGCGGGCCTTGTAATGAATGATCGAACGCGTATGCGGGTCAAAAAAGGCGGTATCCCCGATGGCGTTGCCGTAGAAGCTGAAGTCCTGGTGCAGGAAGAGCTTGATGTCGCGCGCCTCGCTGTGGAGGTTCCGCACGACGATCTTGCGCAGGTAGACGTTCGCATCGGGAGCGACGGCGTCGTAGCAATGCAGCCGCAGCCCGAGCTCCTGGTTCTGGCAGAGCACGTCGGTGACCAGCGTGTCGCGCAGGTAGCCGAGGGTGCGCTTCCACGACGAGTCCTCCACCCAGTGCATCCGGCCGTCGGCATGGACACCGAAGCGGAATCGCGCCGCGGCGTGGTTCTCCATCCCCACGTGCGGGAAGTAAAAGTCGGCGAGCCGGTACTGGGAATCGAAGGCGATCAGCAGCGATCCGTTGCCGATCGGTAAGTCGCGTGGCATGCGGCCGGAGAGTTTATCCAACCTTGCGCAGGACGAACGCGGTAAATCCATCCGCGCCCGATTCCGGCGTCAGCCGGAGCACGCCGTCGTCCACCCACGCCCGCGCTCCTTCCGGGACGAACGGCGTGATGTCGATGCGTTCGTAGCCTGCCACCACCGCGTCGTTCTCCTCCGGCTCGAGCGAGCAGGTGGAGTAGACGATGTACTTCGCCGCCAGCTCCATCGCGCTCGCCAGGAGCTCGCGCTGCAATCCGGCGAAGGTGACGATGTCGGGCTCGCGCCGCCGCCACGTGATCTCCGGGTTCTTCCGGATGGTGCCGGTGGCGCTGCACGGTGCGTCGAGCAGCACCACCTCGAACGTCCTGCGGAACGGCGCCCGCCGCCCGTCGCTCACGACCAGCCGCGGCTGGCGCGCCCTCAGCGACCGCAGGCGCGTCAGCGAGACGTCGTTGCTCACCACGTGCGCGCCCTGGTGCTGCATGAAGAGCGACTTGCCGCCCGGCGCGGCCGCGAGATCGAGGATGTCGTCACCACAGGCGCGGGCGATCGCGGCGATGACCGCGCTCCCTTCGTCCATCGGGTGGAACTGCGCGCGATCGAGGTCAGCGGACGAGCCGTGGAGCTTCCACACGCCCTCCACGAGCCGAGAGGCCTCCGCATCCGGCGGCGCCTCACCCCCCAGCGCGAGCACGTCGGGATACGACAGCTCCTGATTCGCCTCCGCGATCTTCGCGGCCCGCTCCGCCCCATAGCGCGACGTCCAGCGATCGATCAGCCATGGCGGATGCGCGGTGCGGGTCGGCAGGTCGACCGGTTCCGGCACGCCGCGTTGTCCGGAGCGGAGAATGGCGTTCACGAAACCGCGGGCCCGCGGCGTGGCCAGGCTGACCGTCTCCGACACCGCGGCGTGCGGGGCGACGTCCATGTACAGCAGCTGGTAGAGGCCGATTCGCAGGATGTCGACCACGTCGCGATCGAGCTTCAGGATCGACCGCTTGGCCAGCGTGGCGATGATCCAGTCCAGCCGCCGCCGCCAGCGCAGCACGCCCAGGACGATCGTGCGCACGAACCCGTTCTCGTCGAGGAGCAGCAGCGAGGCGTAGAGCTGCTCGCGCTCGATGCGCTTGAGGAGTTGCAGCGCGAGCTGACGGTCGTTCATGCCGGTCCGATCGTGCTGCCGGCCTTCCAGCCGAGACCGCGGGCGATGGCGCCGGCCGGCGTGCGGGGCTTGCCAGGACGCTGCAGCTCTGTGATGCGCAATGCGCCGGTGCCGCAGGCGACAACCACGCCGTCGTCGAGCGCCAGCACGGTGCGG
>JAXDJK010000350.1:0-3291 GCA_034665665.1 Acidobacteriota bacterium | reverse complement strand
CGACGTCAGCGGGATGGCGAACTTCTCCCCGCCGGCATCCACGATCAGCGCCTGGATGATGGCCAGGGTGATCGGCAGCGACACGCGGAAGGTCGTCCCCTCGCCCACCTTGGAGAGGACGTCGATGGTGCCCTTCAGCTCCTGGATGTTCTTCTTCACCACGTCCAGGCCGACGCCGCGGCCGGAGATCTCGCTCACAGCAGCGGCGGTGGAGAAGCCGGCGGTGAACATCAACTCGTACGCGCGCTGCTGGTCGACCACTTCCTTGTCGCCGATGAGGCCGCGCGCGACCGCCACCTTGCGGATCTTCTCCGGGTCGATGCCGCGGCCGTCATCGGCGACGTCGAGGACGACCGAGTTGCCCTGCTGGTAGGCGTTGAGGGTCACGTGGCCGATCGCTGTCTTGCCGGCGGCGCGGCGCTCTTCCGCGTTCTCGATGCCGTGATCGAGCGCGTTGCGGATGATGTGCATGAGCGGGTCGGTCAGCTCCTCGACCAGCATCTTGTCCAGCTCCGTGTCTTCGCCGCGCAGGATCAGCTCGATCTCCTTGTGCAGCTCGCGGGCGAGCTTGCGCACCGTGCGGGAGAGCTTCGAGTAGATCTGCCCGACCGGGACCATGCGGATCTCGATGACCGACTTCTGCAGCTCGTTCAGCTTGCGGTCCAGGTTGCGGGAGATCTTTCCCAGCTCGTGCGCGGCCATGCGGGCCTGCTGCGTGGCCAGGGCCCGGGTCAGCGTCTCGAGCTGCGTCTTCTCGATGATCAGCTCCCCCACGATGTTCATCACGTGATCGAGCTTGGCGATGTCGACGCGTACGGTCTGCGAGAGCGACCGCAGGGAGAGCTCTTCTTCCGGCACGTCCGGCACGAGCGGCGCGATTGCCTCGGCGCTCGGTAGTGCCGCTGACGCGGACGGCTCCGACTTGCGCAACGAGACGATCTTCGCCTCGGGCGCGAGGAGCTGCACGGCATCCGCGTCGAGCACCGATCCGTAGAGCAGGCGGAAGGCGATGCCGGTGATCTGGCCGGAAGGGATGGCCGGGAGCGTGGAGATGACTTCCCCGCCGTCGGCCAGCGCGGCGGTGATGGCGCGGAGCTTTTCGTCGAAGTCGCTGAAGTCGAAGGTCACCTCGAGCGAGAGGATGTACTTGCCGGCCCGGACGTTCTCCAGGAGGCGGTGCTCTTCGTATTCGGTGAGCGACTTTTTGGTCTGTTCGTCGAGGGTCAGCTCGGCGAAGGGGTCGTCGTGCTTCTGCGCCGACTGGTTGGTGACGACGTGATGGATCCGGCTGATGAGGTCCGTCATATCGACCAGCCCCGAGACCGAGGGGTCGTTGATGGAGATGACCAGCCGGTTCAGCGAATCAACGGCGTCATAAAGGAGGTCGATCAATCCCTTGGAGATCTCAATCTTCCCCATGCGCAGGCGGTCGAGCATGTCCTCGAGGCTGTGGGAGAGCTCGGAGATCTCGGTGAAGCCGAGCATCCCCGCCAGCCCCTTGAGCGAGTGCACCTCGCGAAAGATCTTGTTGACCAGCTCGGGCCGGACATTCTTGCCCTGAGCCTCAAAGTCCACCAGATCGCGCGACAGCGTATCGAGCAGCTCCTCCGCCTCGCTGGTGAACTCTTCTCTCGCGCGATCGTCTTCTTTCGTCATGGACCGGCCCGAATGGTAGCAGACGGTGTACGGGGCTAACGCGCACCACGACATGGCGCGATCTCCGCGACCCCTGCCGGGGTCGGAATCTGGGCGCATCGGCCCGATCCGGCGGTGCGCGCTTCGCCGCACCGCCGGCTACCGTACGAGCCCCCTGCCGGGGGCTGCTTCCCTCGACAACCCCGGGAGCGCGGGCGTCCTCGGCCGCAGGGCCCACAGGCGTCTCGCCTGTGCGTTCAAACGCGCACCCGGACACACGTACAGGCGAGACGCCTGTGGGCCCTGCGGACGGGACGTCCGCGCTCCCGGCGGCCAGTCCCCGGAGGGGACTCGTAGGGTAGCCGGTGGTGCGGCGAAGCGCGCACCACCGGATCCAACGTGCCCCCCCCGTGTTCGACCCCGGCAGGGGTCGCGGAGATGGCGCGATCTACACCAGGCTTCGCAGGTTGTTCTTCGCGCGTTCGTAGGCCGGATCCATGCGCAACGCTTGTTCGTATGCGGCGCGCGCTTCGGCGCGGAAACCGAGCGACTGCAACGACCAGCCGAGGTTGTTCCAGGCGTCGGGGTGCTGGCGGTAGTGGAGGGCGGCGCGGTAGGCGGTGGCGGCGGCGAGGTGTTTGCCGCGGCCGGTGCTGGCCAGGCCTTCGGCCAGGCAGCGTTCGTAGCTGCCGCACGTGAGGGCCGGCGCGGCCTGGCCGCGGGCGATGGCGATGGTGTGCAGGAGCTCCTGCGGCTGGCTCCACGACGGTGCCATGCGCGCGGCGAGCTCCAGCTGCTGGTAGGCCGCGGCGGCTCGTCCGCGCTCCAGCAGCCAGCGGCCGTAGAAGAAATGCGAGCTGCGATCGGCGCTCAGGGTGAGTGCGCGCTTGAAGTGCCCCTCGGCCTCGGTCTGCTCGCCGAGCGTGCCGGCCACGATCCCGCGGTTGATCTCCAGCGTGGAGTAATTGGGCGTGTACTGCGCGGCGCGCTCGAAGAGGCCTTTCGCGTCGGTGAGCTTCCCCTGCGCCATCTGGGTCAGGCCGTAATTCATCCACGCCCGGCCATTGCGCGGGCTCTTCTCCGTCACGTCACGCCACAGCGTCTCTTCCGTCGCCCAGATGCGGTTGCGCGCGTGCGTGCCGACGGCCATGGCCACGATCGCCACCGCCAGCACGGCCCACCCGCCGCGCCGCGGGGTGAGCAGGCAGACCGCGGCGATCGCAAAGCCCATCAGCGGGAAGAAGAGCCGGTGCTCGTTCGCCACCTCCGCGAGCGGAAAGAGACTGGTCGGCAGGAGGGTAATGACGAAGAAGGCCAGCCCGAACGCCGCCGGCGCGGTCTTGCTCTCCCGCGCCAGCCGGACGATGGCGTAGAGCAGCACCGCCACGAATACGAATCCCGCCAGCACCTCGGTCGCGTACCAGTGGCGGAAGGGCTCCAGGTCCGTATCCGCGGTCAGCCCCACCGGCAGGATGGCCAGCCGCGCGTAGTGCATCCAGACGAAGGGCTGCGTGATCGCGTACTGCCACGCCGAGCCGCCGCCCGAGGTCCACTCCGGCGCGTTCATCCGGTTCAGCAGCACCAGGGCGATTGCGCCGGCCACGAGCGACGGCAGCGCATCGGTGATCGCGGCCCGCCATGCGCGGCGCTCCACGA
>JAXDJK010000349.1:0-2695 GCA_034665665.1 Acidobacteriota bacterium | reverse complement strand
CCCGCGGCGGTGCCTGGCCGTTTGTTGCTGCCACCCGCCGCCGTGCATCGATCTCGTCGTACTCCCTCGTGATGACCTGCGGAAAGCGGATGCGCGCGCCGAAATCGAGCTCGTCGCACGACGGCGGCACTACCGGCTGATTGGACATGGATGGACCCTCTGAAAGAGGGAGGGTCATCGGGAACGCCTTTCCCTACCGCCGAGAACGCCACGGGCTCCTGCCGTATGGGGGTGTACCCTTCCGGCATGCCGAAAACGCGCCGCGCCTCCGCTGTTCTGCTACTGCTCCTGCTTACGCTGGCGCTGCCGCTGTTCGGCGACAACGCCACACCGCCGCGGCACTGGGGCCGCTGTCCCGCCGTGATCACCTTCGACACGCCCGAGGTGGTCAACGTCCTCGCCGACACGCACGGCGACTACGACCGCCTCGTGACCCTGCTTGCCGGCGGCAAACTCATCGCCCCGGGACCCCCATCGCCCGCAGAGGTCACCTGGACCGGAGGGCACTCCGTTCTCGTCGTCACCGGCGACATGATCGACAAGTGGGATCACTCCCTTCCCATCATCGCCCTCATGCGGGCGCTCGTGCAGTCCGCTGCCTCGCAGGGCGGCCGGGTGGTGATCTCCGCCGGCAACCACGAAGCCGAATTCCTCAACGATCCGGCCGGCAAGAAGACCAAAATGTTCCAGGACGAGCTGACAGCGGCCGGCATCAAGCCGAAGGACGTCGCCGACGGAACCGACCAGCAAGGCATCGGCCGCTTCCTGCTCTGTCTCCCGTTCGCCACCCGCGTCAACCGCTGGTTCTTCTCCCACGCCGGCAGCACCAACGGGCGAACCATGTCGCAACTCATCGCCGCAATCCAGACCGGATTTGATGCGCACGGCTACGCCGCCCCCGCCCTTCTCGATGCCGACTCCGGCCTCCTCGAAGCGCGCATGAAGCCGCCCTGGTGGCAGAAGCCAGGCGACACGCCCATCCAGAGCGAAGCCCGGCTGCTCGGCTACGCCGATGCCCTCGGCGTGCAGCACATCGTCTTCGGTCACCAGCCCGGCAACTACGAGCTCAACGACGGCGCCAAGCGGAAGAAAGGCAAGATGTTCACGCACTTCTCCGGCCTGGTCTTCCTCATCGACATGGGCATGAGCCAGGGCATCGGCGACCAGCGCACCGGCTACAGCCAGGGCGCGCTGCTGCGCATCCAGCGCACAGGCAGCACCGAGACCGCCACCACCATCTTTCCCGACGGCTCGAGCAAGGAGATCTGGCCATGAACAAAGGCATCGTCACCTTCGCGCTCGCCGCGATTCTGATCACGGCTTCAGCATCCGCCACCTCCATCGACGACAAATACGCCGCACTCGGCGGCAGCGCCGGCTTCCTCGGTGCCGCCTCCGGCGCGGAGAAGACCTCCGCCGACGGCGCCGGCAAGTTCCGCCACTACGCCAACGGCTCCATCTACTTCCATCCTGCCACCGCGGCCCACGAGGTCCACGGCCTCATTCGCCAGAAGTTCCTGGCCCTGGGGGCGGAGACCGGCACCCTCGGCTATCCAGCCAGTGACGAGATCGACCTCGCCGACGGCTCCGGCAAAGTCTCCAAGTTCCAGCTCGGCGAAGTGATCTGGCGCAGCGCGACCAATGCCGTCGAAGTGGTCCGCTCCGTCGACCTCATCGTCGACCCGCCCTTCCGCGCCGGTGAAGCGTGGCACATCGTCCAGGCCAACGCCGACGCCACCGGCGGCAGCCACGGCGGACCGTGGGTCTACTGCTGGGATTACGTCTTGGCCATCCCGGCCAACACCACATCCGAAGGCCGGCCCTTCGTCGCCGCGGCGGGCGCGAGGCTCGTCTTCACCCAACAGGACCTGAACGGCCCGAACAACGCCGGCAACGTCGTCATCCAGCGCTTCGGCGAAGGACGCTACGGCTCGTACCTGCACATCCAGCAGGGCTCCTACACCAAGACCTTCGCCGCCGGCGGCATCCTTCCGCAAAGCCTGAAGTGGGAGCAGCGTCCCGCGCCCGGCAGCGGCCGATTGCTCGGCTTGGTCGGCAACACCGGCACCGGCGGCTCGCACATGCACTTCTGCGTCACCACCACGCCGGACCGTCCGCAGTTCGCGCCGTTCGAATCCGTCCCTGTCGCGTTCCGCAACTACTCGTTTTCGACAGACGGCGGCGCGACGTGGACCTTCGTCCCCGTCGGCGTTCCCAAAGACGAGCAGTGGATCCGCCGCGAGCAACCGAAAGCCGGCCAGCTCTCCGCCGCGCAGATCAACACCAACGCCACCACCATCAGCCACGGCACCGTCAAGGGTCAGGTCGCCCTCACTGCCGGCCAGGGCAAACCGAGCGGCGCCGGCACCATCACCGTCCGTCTCGAAACCGAGTGGGGCGAGCTCCTCGGCACATCCATCATCGACACCGCCACCGCCCCCAACGGACCGTGGCCCTTCCAGTTCTCCAAAGTCGCAGCCTTCAGCGGCCACAAAGTCACCGCCACCTACGCCGGCACCTGGAGCCCCGCCACCACCAACATCGGCGCCACCAGCCCCGCCTTCGACCTCGCCCCCAACGCCACCGCCACCCAGACGCTCAGCTTGAAGAAACTGCCCTAAAGCGCGAAAGGACTACGCGAAGCGTTTGGACTGCGGTGGCCGGGCTTCATCAGCCACCGCTTTTGTACAGCCAA
>JAXDJK010000348.1:0-2606 GCA_034665665.1 Acidobacteriota bacterium | reverse complement strand
GCCGTTGCGGATCAGGTTGCGGGCCACCGCGTAGGCCTGAAGCGCCGTCTTGGCGAGCTGGTGCTGCTGGAGCACGACCGTGGAGCGGACGCCATCGCGCAACGCATCCACTTCTTCGAGCACGCCTTTCCAGTCGCCCGAATTCTGCCGGTCGACCCGGAGCTGCTGATCGTCCGTACCGACCGAGGCACGCAGCACCGGCGACTCGCCGATCGCCGCGAAGGCCGCGTCGAGGAACTGGGGATCGATGCTGGCCACGCGGGCCATTGCCTTGAGTTGCGCCTTCTGCAGCTGCACGAACCCGCGAATACCGCTGCGGATGCCGCGAAGCTGCTTCACGGCGTCCTGCGTGTTGATCGGAGCTTCGGGCTCATTGGGGTTGGGGATTCCGTTCGTGAGATTGAACTTCATGAGATTGCCTCCTTTAGGGGCGGTTGACGACCTCCGGCCACGCGCCTTCAGTCTGGGTGGATCGAATCCCGGATTCCGGAACCCGGGTGTGGACTCACCCAAGATACGACTCCGCCGAAAAACGTGCTGGAGATGAAATCGAGGGCCCTCGATTTCTTTTTGCGGCCGTCACAGAATGTTTGCAAAAACTCGTGGCCATCGACGTGAATCACGTGCCGCGCCTCGTGACCAGTCGTGATCAAACCCACCGAAGGTCGTCGCCAAGCCGGCGCGAGTCGCCGTGCGCCCCGCGCGTCGTCTGCCGCACCCCGCGATTGTCGTGATGCAACCCGCCACGGACGTGGCCAAATTGGCGCGCCGTGTGGTGCAACCCGTGATTTTCCTGGTGCACCACGTGCGGTCCCTGCTGCACCTCACCCCGCGCCTGGTGCACTTGGCGCGCGACGGAGAATGACTGACGCTGCACCAATTTCACCTGACGCCGCGCGGGATGTATCACGCACCGGACGGGTTTGTCCTGAGACGGTACGGACTGCACCTCAGAGCCGACGGGCTTCTCCTGATGCGCGATGTGTTTGTTCAGACGGCGGACGGGAAACGGCATCGGCGCCATCGGGTGTGCCACGCTAGCTCCAGTTCTCGTGCTGGGCGGTCAGACCTTCCGGACGGGGCCGCGGTAGCGGGCCAGTTGTTCGTCGGCCGTGAGGAGCGTGATGCCTTCGACGAGCGCCTGGGCGAGCAGGAGCCGATCGAACGGATCCTTGTGCAGCGGCGGGAGCGTGTCCACGTTGACGGCGTGCTCGCTGGTGATCGGAAGCTCGACATAGCCGTTGTCGAGCAGGCCCCTCCGGAGGACGCGAGGCTCGACGCGAAAGTCGTCCCGTCCAAGGCCGCTTTTGATGGTGATCTCCCAGAGACTGGCCGCGCTGAAGAGCAACTCGTTCTCCGGATCGTTCAGCTGACGTTTGGCGCGGGCCGACAGGCGTTCCGGCTGACCCGCGGCCCAGAGAAGAAGCTGCGTATCGAGCAGGAGCTTCACGCACTGATCCCGAACAGCACCGCAATCTCACGCTCGCCCATGCGGTTGAAGTCTTCCGGAACTTCGATCTCGCCTTTCAGGAAGCCCAGCCGCTTCGGTTCGGCAGGCGCATCGACTGCCAATACTTTGACGAGCGGTTTTCCCGCCTTCGCGATGACGAAGGCTTCACCGCGCGCCGCGCGGTCAACGAGTCGCGAGAGCTGGGTCTTGGCTTCGTGGATGTTAACGGTGTTCATGGCCGGTGGACTAAGCTGACTGGACTAACTGTAGGTGGTCAGGAGTGTTCGCGTCAACAGGGGGATTCGGCCCATGAGGAGCTCGGTAGATGGTGAAACGGGAGGCGCGTCTGCTCGTTGAGCGAGGCGTGAACCAAACCACACCCGCAACGGTATATACGCTGTGACGGACGATCTCGGGGCGGAAAGCGACGGCACGCTCGTTGGCCGCGTCGTCAATGGCAACGGCGACGCCGCGGCCGTGCTCATCCGCCGGCACCAGAAGGCGCTCCTCGCCTTTTTGCGCCGCGTTGCTCCGCGGAGCGCGGACGATATCTTCCAGGAGACATGGATCCGCGCCATTCGCAGCGCGGCGCGCTTCGATCCGTCCTATCCGTTTCCGCCGTGGCTGTTCCGCATCGCATGGAACCTCGCGCGCAGCGACTGGAACCGGCGCGAGACCGGCGTTCCTGAGCCGGCCGGCGTCGCCTCGACCGCGAACGATGTCGACGACGATCTCGTCGCACGTGAGCGCGCTGAGCGCGTACGCCTATTGATCCGCGAGCTTCCACCGCATCTTGCCGAGGCCGTGTTCCTCCGGTACTACGAAGAGCTGTCGGAGAAGGAGATGGCGGAGCGCCTCGGCGTCCCGAAAGGAACGATCAAGAGCCGGCTGCATCACGCCCTGCGCCGACTCGGTCTCGCGGCAGTGAAGGAGTTCTCATGAACGAAGATTGCGCCGGACATCTCGCCACCTTGCTCCGCCTCGCCGAGAGCGGCGAAGAGATTCCGACTGGCGTCAGAGAGCATCTGACGACGTGCAGCGAATGCCCGCGCCTCCTCGACGCGATGAACCGCATGTACGGTGACGTCGACGCCGCCGAGCCTCCGGCCATCGAAGAACCGGTCGTCGAACAGACCGTGGAGCGGAGCGCTGCCGC
>JAXDJK010000347.1:0-8024 GCA_034665665.1 Acidobacteriota bacterium | reverse complement strand
ATGCCGGCGCCGGCGTCACCTGGACCGTGCACATGGCCAACAGCAAGTCGGCCTGGTACGACTTCGACCTGGCCCTCGACATCCCGGAAGCGGCGACCACGCAGAGTGCGCGGCGGAACCGCAGCATCGGCAACCGGGCCAAACTGGTCATCGATCCCGGGGAGCGTTCCATCGCCGGACGCAACACGTACGGCCCGCAGTACGAGCTGGCCGGAGGGACCTTCCTGGGCAAGAGCGTGTCGCTCGGCCAGTTGCGGACGGACGACGGCGGACGCCTGCTCGTCTTCGGTGGCGTCGGCCAGTCCGCATCCATCGACAACTGCCCGGCCAGCACCTTCGCCAACAACGATGGATGGCACGACGACGTCGGCGACGGCCCGGTCACGGCCACCGTGACGATCGGCGGCAAGGAGCTCGAGGTCGAGCACGCATGGGTGGTCGTGGCGCCGCCGGACTACGCGCCGGGGCTCATCGCCGTGGTCACGTTCTACGACATCCTGCGCGACGTGGCGTGGCAGAGCGATCCGTCCATCCTGCCGGCCAAGCCGTCGTTCAACCGCGACATCGCCCCGCTCTTCGAGCGTCTGGCAATGAACCAGTGGGCCAATGGCGGGTTCGGAAAGCTGTTCCACGAGCTGCCGGCACTCATGACGCGTCTCGGCGACAACTCTTCTGCCGCGAAGGATCTCCGAACCGATTGGTTCAGCCGTTTCCGCAATCCCGATTACGTGAAAGAAGAGCCGGACGCCATTCCTCCGGTGTACGGCGACAACATGGACCTCCCGCCTCAGTCGCCGCGGCAGTGGATGGCCGTGACGAAGCTGCAGTATGCGATGCTGAAGCTCTGGGCCGCCGGCGACTTCCTCGCCGATTACGACCCGAAACCAGGACCGCAGCACCTCGAGGAGTACCCGTTGCCGGAGCAGCCCGGCATCGTCGACGCAGCGGCGCTCGATAACACGATCGGTGGCCCGTTCCACCCCGGCTGCGAGATGACCTGGCCGATGCGTCACGCGATCCTCTACGAGAAGGGCAAACCGTTCCGCATCAAACGGCGGATCGGGCCCGAGCCGGATTACGGCGCGTTCCTCGATACGACCAAGGCGCTGGCTGCCGGCGGACCGCTGGACGGCAGCGGCCCGGGCTCGATCAGCCGGTGGATGGCGGTGCCGTGGCAGACCGATACGTCGAGCTGTCTGTACGCGTATGAAGGAACCGATCCGTTCCTGCCGACCTTCTGGCCCGTGCGTGTGCCGAACACGGTTCTCACCGAGGAACAGTACGCAACGGTGTTGAACCCGAAGGCTACGCCGTCGGAGCGTGCCGCGGCGTTCGCGTACGAGAACCGGCCGTTCTGGCTGCGCGCGTTGCCGCCGCGGGCGGCGTACAAGAAGGTGATCAATGCCTTCGTCACGGAGTGGAACGAGGTAGGCATCGTGACGCAACGTCCCGGTCCGAAGGACGGTACGTTCCCCTCGCCGATGCACGTCGAGCTGGGGATGAACGTCGTGCCGTCGAAACCGATGTTGAAAGCCGCCACGGCCAAGGTGGCGGCGACCGCGCCCGAGGTCGACGGCGATCGCCAGCCGGACCATCTCCCCAACCCGCGCGATTTCCGATGACGCAATGCGATGTGGCCATTGTCGGCGGAGGCCCCGCGGCCTCCGCCGCGGGGCTGATGCTGGCCCGCGCCGGGCTGTCGTGCACGATCCTGGAGCGAGGGGACGACCGTGGCGACAAGCCGGGCGAGAGTCTGGCGCCGAATGCGCGTCCCCTCCTGCAACGCCTCGGTGTATGGGACGACCTCGAGCGCGACGGCCACCTGCCGTGTCACGGCAACCGCTCCTGCTGGGGGTCTGACACCATCGCCGAGGAGGCGTTCATCTTCTCGCCGTATGGACACGGATGGCATCTCGAACGGCGACGGTTCGAGCGGCTGCTCAGCAGCCGTGCGATCGAAGCCGGGGTGCAGCGGAGGACGAATGCGCGCGTGGTGGACGCGGAGCGCAACGGGGTCTGGCACCTGCGCTGTGCCGACGGAAGCACGCTGTCCGCACCGTATGTCGTCGACGCCACGGGCCGCGCCGGTTGGCTGGCCCATCGCGCCGGCGCGCGGCGGATCGTCGATGACGTGCTGGTGGCGGCGGTGGCGTTCCTGGAGACCAGCGGCGACCCGGAGCGCGACTCCTGGACGCTCGTCGAGGCCATCGAAGAGGGATGGTGGTACACCGCCGTGCTCCCGGGCCGCCGTCTCGCGGCGATGTTCGTCACAGATCCCGCGGTCGTGCCGGCGCGTTACGCCGCCACCAGCGAGGCCTGGCACGCGCTGCTCGAACACGCGCCGCATACCCGGGAGCGCATCGCCGCGCACGGCTACGCGCTCGTGGAACCGCCAAAGATCGTGGACGCCGGCAGCGCGCGGCTCGACACGGTGGCAGGGGAGGGCTGGCTGGCCATCGGCGACGCGGCCATGGCCCTCGACCCGCTCTCGTCGCACGGCATCGCCAGCGCCCTGGCCACCGGCATCGAAGCCGCGGAGGCGATTGTCTCCGGATCCGACGCGCGCTATCGAACCATCATCGACACAATGTGGAACGCATACGCGTCAATGCGCCGGGAAATGTACGCTGCCGAGCAGCGCTGGCCGCATTCCCCGTTCTGGCGACGTAGAATCGCGTAGCTCTCAGCTGGCAGCTCTCAGCTCTCAGGAAAGGCGCGGCGTACCACGCGCTTGCTTTTCCTGACAGCTGAGAGCTGCGAGCTGAGAGCTATAAGGAGAAACCAATGCCCAACACCACCACCTTCGCGCCGGGGATGTTCAACTGGGTCGAGCTTGCGACGACGGACGAACATTCGGCCGTGGAGTTCTACACGCAGCTGTTTGGATGGAGCAGCGATGCCTCGGCCATGGGGCCGGACGAGTTCTATTACATGCTGAAGAAAGACGGCCGGGACGTCGGGGCGCTCTACAAGCGCAACCAGTCGGAAATCCCGCCGAACTGGCTGGTCTATGTGACCGTGGCCAATGCCGACACGGCCGCGGCGCGGGCCCGCGAGCTCGGGGCCACCGTCATCGCCGAGCCGTTCGACGTCATGGAAGTCGGGCGGATGGTCCTCATTCAGGACCCGCAGGGAGCCATGCTGGCGTTGTGGCAGCCCAAGGCGCACGCCGGCTTCGGGATTACCGATGAGCCGAATACGCCCTGCTGGTTCGAGCTGAACGCGCGGGACATCGATGCGGCCAAGAAGTTCTACACGGCCCTGTTCGGCTGGACCATGAAGGAATCGGCCGAGTACACCGAGTGGTATCACGGCGGGAAGGCCATCGGCGGGGCGTTACCCTCGCCTGCGCCGCCGGAAGTGCCGTCGTTCTGGATGCACTACATCATGGCCGACGATTGCGATGCCACGGTCACCGAGGCCGAGTCCCTGGGTGGGAAAGCCATCGTGCCGCCGACCGACATTCCCAATGTGGGCCGTTTTGCTGTGCTCGCTGACCGCCAGGGGGCCACGTTCGCCATCGTCAAGATGGAGCATTGAACAAAGATGGACCATTGAGCGATAGTCAGGAATTACGTCCGGTAACGTCGCGTTGAGGGTGAAAGCTTCTGAAGGGATGATGCAGGTTGCAGCTCTCCGACGGTAGCACCAATTCACGAAAAGGGGATCTACTCCATGCGTCAGACTGGTACGGTCAAGTGGTTCAATGATGCGAAGGGCTTCGGCTTCATCACAACGGCAGGCGGAGAGGACGTGTTCGTCCACTTCAGCGCGATTCAGTCGCGCGGCTTCCGCTCGCTCGCCGAAGGCGCGCAGGTCGAGTTCGACGTGACCCAGGGCCCGAAGGGCCTGCAGGCCGCGAACGTTACGATCTCGGAATAACCCACAAGGCACCACGACAACAAAAGAGACGGCCTCGCGGCCGTCTCTTTTGCGTTCTACGCCTGCTGCCCTACTCGTCCCACGGCCGTGAGATCACACACGAGTTGATCCCGCCCACGCCCATGCTCAACTTCCCGGTGTAGCCGGGAAGGATGTCGGCGCCGTCGGTCTGGACGAAGTTGGCGGTGTGGACTTTCACGTCCGCGTGCAGCTCCCCCTCGGTGAGGGGCATCGGATAGAGCTTGCCTCGCACCATGCCCAGGTGCTGAGCCGTGAGCTCCCAGCCGCCGCCGACCGACATCCCGTGGCCGAACGTGCCTTTCCGCGCGGTGAAGATCACGTCGGCGTGCAGCAGCTCGAGGGAGTGCTCGATCTCCGTGGCATCGCCTGGCGTGGCGGTGGCGTGCATGTCCCAGGTGGTCACGTCGCTCGCTTGTACGTCCTTCATCGCGGCACGCATGGCCAGCTGCGGACCGCCTTTGGAGGGCGTGATGATGTGGTGCGCGTCGGACGACGTGCCGACGCCGACGATCTCCATCCCCAGCGGCTTGAAGCCCTGCGCCACGAGCACATCGGCGTCGCCGATGATCCAGACGCACGAGCCGCCTGCGACGTGGGTGCCCTTGAGGCCGGTCAACGGCCGCGAGACGTCGGCGTCGGACGAGAGGACATTGGCGTTGTAGAAGGCGGAGATGACCATCGGATGCGGCGGCGGGTCGGTCATGCCGATGACCACGGCCGTCGCCTCGCCGAGGCGGATGGCGTCGACCGCCAGCTTCATGGCCACGCCGAACGAAGCGCAGGCCGCGATCGGCGCGAAGGCCGGGCCGACGATCTTGCCGATCATCGAGATCTGCGCCGCGGGGATGTTGGCAATGTTCCAGAGGAGGTTGGAGGAGACCGACGACCACGGCTCGAGCGGGCACTCGTACTTGCGGTTGAGGACGCGGATCCGGTTGAGCTTCTGCCGGATGGAGGAGAGCTTGGCCGCGCCGGAGGCGGGCGGAACCGGCTCGCTCTGGATCTCCCGCGCCTCGGCGAGGTACTGCGTCAGCGCGTCGCTCTTCCCGGCCCAGTACGCTTCCCAGGCGTGCTTCGCGTCGATCCACTCCTCGGAGCCGAGGGCGAAGCTGGCTGGATCGGCAGGGGCGTTGGTGTCCGTCTCGCCTGCCAGGTGGCGGCGGAGCGGCTCGCACCGCTCGGTTTTAGCCCAGAACTCGTTCCAGCGCCCCAGCGCGCGCTCGTATTCTTTGACCTCGCGGTGGGTGACGGAGATGTCACCGAGACCGGTGCCGACGTAGACGTGCGCCTGGGTGCCGAGGGATTGCAGGTACTCCTCGATGCCGGGGTTCTGGGAGAGCGACTGGATGAACGCTCCGATGGCGAACTGCACCATCGGCCCCATCTTGTCCTTCAGCTGCACGAACTTGGCGGGGGGAAACCGGGCCTCGAACCAGTCATGGTATGTTTCAAAATCAAACTCAGGAGTACCGACGAGGAAGTTGGACTGGCCAAAGCCGGTAAATGGGGAGAGCCAGCTGCCGGCGTTCTCCAGATTGCGCGCGAAGGTCTCGACGTTCGGCGATTTCGGTGCAACCAGGCCCCAGCCGAAAATCCCGATCCGTTTGCGTGGCAACGCCATAGGCGGGGCATTGTACCGAAATTGCATCAGTGGCCAGCCGCACCAGTGATCTCGTGAAAAAGGGGTTCTTTCGTGACCAAATCTGTCCTCCGTATTGTGGTCTTCCTCGCTCTCGGCACCCTCGCGCTCGGCGGCTGCCGGAAGGAGTCGAAGACCACCGGCTCGGGTGCCACCGAGACCATCGCCCCCGCCGCCGCCCAGCCTGAAGCGACCGGTACCGACGCCATGACCCAGACCGTGGACATCGAGGACAGCCGCTCGGAGGCCGATGGCGGCGCGCTGACCAGCCCCAACCCGGCCGCCCGCACCACCACCACCGGCACGGCTGCCACCACCACGACCGCGACCACCACCACCGCACCGCCCACGACCACCACCCGCTGATGGCCGGCGCGACGAGCGCACTGTACGAGCCGCTGATCGAGCGCGAGCTGGATGCGCTGCCGGCGGCGGTGCGTGCGTTCCGGGCCGAGCACTCGACACACGATCTCTGGGTGGCGGTGACCCGGTTCGCGCTCCTGGCGTACTCGCCATCCGAGCATGGGCGTCACGCCCTGCTCTGCTGCCTGGCGGCACACGACGTGGGCCCCACGGACGAGCTGCTGCTGGCCTGCGCGCGTTACGCGGCGCAGGCGCGGCAGCCGTGGAGCGAGCCGCCGATCCTCGAGCCGCCGGCGATCGATGACGCACAGCGCGGGGATCTGGACGAGCTGCGGGCGGCGGTACGCGAGGGCGACCGGCTACGGGGGGAGCGGTGGTTGGCGGCTCGCGTGGCTGACGCGGACGACGACCTGTTGACGGTGGCGCGTGAGCACGGCGACGCTCTGCTGGTGGTGCGAGCCGCGATCCGTCTGGTGCCGCTCCTCGGCGAGCAGGGGCGCTACGCCACGTTGCGTGTGGCCGTCTGGGATCTCATCGCCAAGCGCGACGAACCGCCGCTGCCGGAGCGCGAGCTGGAGGAGCTGATGGTTTGGTGCGTCGTGAACCGCGGCTCGGTGGAATCGGTGACGGCGCTGCTCGTGGCGGCGCCGGAGCCGGAAGGGGAGCTCACCGCGCCTCCCGCGTATGATCTCGCCCGCGATTACGGCCACCTCCTGCTGGCGCACGCCGCACGCCTTCCGAAACGCGTGCTGGTCGTGGCGGCCGACAACCTCGAGCATGGAGATAGCTTCGCCGACTGGATGAATGCATGAAGCGTTGTCTGCTGCCCCTGTTTCTGTTGTTGCTGCTCGCTGCCTGCACCACCACCACGCCGTCGCCGTCACCCGGCCTCGCCGCGTTCATCGACGAGACCACCAGCGCGCCGCCGTTCGATCGCGCTTTCTGGGGCATCGTCGTCGAAGATGACGACGGGACGGTGCTGTACGCGCAGAACGCGCACAAGCTGTTCATGCCGGCGTCCAACCGCAAGCTCTTCGCGGCGGCCACGGTGGCGAACTGTCTCGGCTTCGACGGCCGGCTCGAAACGGAGGTCTGGCGCGACGGCGAGGACCTGATCGTCCGCGGCGATGGCGATCCATCCCTCGGCTCCTGGCGCTACGAGCGCGATGGCGATTTCGACGTGCTCGCGGCCGACCTGCGGGCACGTGGGATCGTGCAGGTGCGCGATGTCATCGCCGATGTCTCGGCCTTCGATCGCGTGACCATTCCCGGCGGCTGGAAGTACGGGAACCTCGGCAGCGATTACGCCGCGCCGGTGGACGCGCTGGCGTGGAACGAGAACGCCGTGCCGGTCTCGCGCGCCGTGGACGATCCGGCGCTCGTCACGGCCACGCAGCTGCGCGACGCGCTGCTGTTTCACGGGATCACGGTGACGGGTGTGCCGCGCGTGGTCGTCGCTCCGCACGAGTGGGCGGAGAGGATCGCCATCATTCCCTCGCCCTTCGTGGCCCAGCTCCTGACGACGGTGCTGAAGAACAGCCAGAACCTCTATGCCGAGATGCTGTTCAAGCGCGCCACCGACGGGACGTACCCCACGTCCTTCGCCACGGAAGCCGCCTTCGCCAACGCCGAAGCCGGAGTTCCGGCCGACGAGCTCCGCTTCGTGGACGGCTGCGGCCTGGCCCCCGACGACCTCGTCACCCCCGCCGCGATCGTCCGGATGCTGCGCTGGATGAACGATCCCGCCCGCCGCGGCATGTGGTGGTCCATCCTCGCGCAACCGGCTAACGAAGGCACCCTCCGCCGCCGCGTCATCCCGCTCGCGGACCGCTTCCGCGGGAAGACCGGCACCATCAACGGCGTCAGCGCCCTCAGCGGCATCATCGCCATGCCCAACGGCCGCTATCGCTACGTCTCGGTGATCGTCAACCACCACAATGCCGACGGCGCCACCGCCATTCTCGACAAGATCGTGGAGCGTTCCGCGCAGTAGCGGCTCCCGCGCCTGTGGCTGTACAAAAGCTGTGGCTCGGGCCACAGCAGTCCAAACGCTTCGCGTATGTCCGTCCACGTTTTCGCCGGAATGCTGCCCGACATACGCGAAGCGTTTGGACTGCGG
>JAXDJK010000346.1:0-3401 GCA_034665665.1 Acidobacteriota bacterium | reverse complement strand
CTGGCCACGGCCGCGGTGCTGTTCTTCTTCGCGCGCAAACTGTGGGGGGAAGCGGAGGGCTATGTCGCGGCCAGCGTCTTCCTGACCATGCCGCTCACCGTGGCCTTCGCGCGCACCGTCATCTTCGATAGCGCCCTCACGTTCTTCGTGGTGGTTTCGCTGGTGGCGTACTGGTTTGCCATCGAAGAAGGTAATAAGCGCTGGTCGATCCTGGCCTGGGCAGCCATGGGTTTCGCGATGATCACCAAGGGACCGGTCACGTTCATCCTGGTCCTGTTCGTCGCCATTCCGTACGCCTGGCGGCGCAAGGCCCTGCGCGTGCTCTTTCCGGTCCTCGGCATCGTGGCCTTCGCGGTCATCATCGCGCCGTGGCTGTGGGGGGTCACGCAAGTCGTGCCGGAGTTCCTCCGCTACGTGCTGGTCACCGAGACCGCCGCGCGCATGGCCACGAATGAGCTGAAGCGCACCGGCCCGCCGTGGTACTTCGTGCCGTATCTCATCGGCGGCGCGCTGCCGTGGTCGATCGTGCTGCTGGCCAGTGCGAAGCGGCTGCGGCGGGAACCGGCGCGGCTCTATCTGCTGCTCTGGCTCGTGATCCCGTTCGTCTTCTTCTCGATCTCGCAGTCCAAGCGGCCGCAGTACATCCTGCCGCTCATGGCGCCGCTGGCGCTGCTGATTGCGCAGGTCTGGCAGGAAGCGCGCACCCGCGCCGCGGCCATCGTCCTCGCGGCCCTCGGCGCGCTGCTCCTGGCGTCGCCGTTGTTTCTGCATCGCGCGAAGATGGAGCCCGAGGTCGCGGCGGTGGTCCCGGTCACGGCGATGGTGCTCGGCGCGGCGTTTCTCCTCGGCGGACTGGTGGCGCTGTTCGCCAAACGGCGCGAGCTCGTCTTCATCGCCCTGTCGCTGCCGATCCTGGTGCTGCCCACCGCGGCCGACCCACTGCTGGAAGGCATCTCCCAGCGCCGTTCGGCGAAGCACATGGTGGCGGAGCTGCAACCGTACCTGCAACCGCAAACGCAGATCATCGGCGTGGAGGCCTTCACCGGTTCGATGGCCTTCTACCTCCAGCGGCCCATTACGGTCGTCACCGCGGACGCGACGGAGCTGACCAGCAATTACCTGATGCGGCGCTACGAAAAGTACACCACCGATCCCGCCTCGCCCCTCAAGCCGCTGCCGTACTTCGAGCGCTCGCTCATCTCCACCGAGTCTCGGATTTACATCGTCCGGAAGAAGGACACGCGCTGGCTGACCATGCTCGAAGCGCGCGGCTGGCGGCCGGTGGCCGACAGCGCGCACCACGTGGCCTACGCGCGGTAAACGCGCGGATACAATGCGCACCGCGTGTGCGGCATCTACGGAATCGTCAGCGGCTCAACCGCCCTCCGCTTTCCCGGCGTCCTCGAGCTGATGGGGGAGAAGCTGCGCCATCGCGGGCCGGACGGCCGCGCGGTGCTGACGGCGCCGGATGCGATGATCGGCACCGAGCGCCTGCGCATCATCGATCTCCACGAGCGCGCCGACCAGCCCTTCGCCTCGCCCGACGGTGAGGTCTGGCTCGAAGCGAACGGCGAGATCTACAACGCCGCGGAGCTCCGCGCGCGCTATCCCGACTACCCGTACCGCTCGCACTCCGACGTCGAGACCATCCTGCCGCTCTACCTCGAGCACGGCACCGCCGCCATTCCGATGCTGGACGGCATGTTGGCCTGGCCATCTGGGACAACCGCGCCAAGACGCTCACGCTGGCGCGCGACCGAGCAGGGGAGAAGCCGCTCTTCCACGCGCGGGCCACAGGCGAGGTGCTGTTCGCCTCGGAACTGCAATGCCTCCTGCAGCATCCCGAGGTCTCGCGCGAGCTCGATCCCATCGCCATCGCCGAATACCTCAAGCTCGGCTGGATCCCGGAGCCGCGCACCCCATTCGCGGCCGTGCGCCGCGTGCCGGCCGGTTGCTTCATGAAGTTCCACCAGAGCGGGGACGTCGAGACGGTCCGTTACTGGGACCCCGCCGCCTTCGCCCTCGAGCCGCGCGATCCGCGCGAAGCCGTCTCCGAACTGCGTGGCCTGATCGAGAACGCGGTTACCAAGCAGGTCATGTCCGACGTGCCGGTGGGCGTCTTCATCAGCGGCGGCCTCGATTCGTCGATCCTGGCCACGCTCGCTTCCCGCGCCATCGGCGTCGATAAAGTGCATACGTTCTCCGCGCAGTTCGCCGAAGCGTCGTACGACGAGAGCGGCGACGCTGCCATCCTGGCCAAGCAGATGCGCACCAAGCACGTGCCGGTGCGCACCGACGAAGCGACGCTGCTCGACGCGCTCCGCCATGTCACCACCGGCGTAGCCGAGCCGCTGGCCGATCCCGCTATCCTCCCGACGTTCCTCCTGGCGCGCACGGCCCGCGAGCATGTGAAGGTGATCCTCAGCGGCGAAGGCGCCGACGAGTTGTTCGGCGGGTATCCCACCTACCTCGGGCACAAGGTCGCCCCGCGCTACGACGCCCTGCCGTCGCTGGTGCGCCGCGGCATCCGCAAAGCCGTCCTGGCCCTGCCGTCCTCCGGCAAGAAGGTCACCTTCGAGTACCTCCTCAAGCGCTTCGTCCACGACGCCGAGAGCCCCTGGATCGAGCGCCACCTGGCCTGGTTCGGCACCGGCCTGTCTCCCGACGTCTACGCCACCGCCCCCCGCGAGCTCCCCGAGCTCCCGGACGCTGGCCCGCACACCGATCCGCTGGCCGGGGCGATGCTCCTCGATTACCGCGGCTACCTCCGCGACAACTTGCTGGTCAAAGTCGACCGCGCCACCATGCTCTCGTCGGTCGAAGCCCGCGCCCCATTCCTCGACCGCGACGTCACCGCCTTCGCCCTGTCGTTGCCGACCGACCTGCGCGTCCGCCGCTTCACCACCAAGTGGGTGCTCAAGCAGGCCGCCGAGACCTGGCTCCCCCGCGAAGTCATCTACCGCCGCAAACGCGGCCTCAGCGTCCCCATCGCCAGCTGGATCAACGGCGGATTACGCGCCGAAGTCGACCGCCTCCTCGCCCCCGCCCGCCTGCGCTCCCAGGGCATCGTCAACGAACCCTACGTAACCGCCCTCCTCGCCGAACACCGCGCCGCCGCCGCCAACCACGCCAAGCCCCTCTGGGCCATCATCATCCTGCAGTACTGGCTCGAAAACTGGGCCGGCTAGCCCGCATTTCTCACCATGTCTGACGGATCCCCGCTGAACCTGTGGAAAACGGTGATTGGTGCCTTGGTTGACTGATGCTGGACGACTCAGGAGCAAAGATGCACAGGTTGTTGTGCATGTTGTCGCGTTGCCGGAGACTGTCGGCCGCGGAAAATGCGGGAAGAGACGGGCTCCGGACACACCTGTCCCCCAGCGCAACCGGGAGCGGTAGTG
>JAXDJK010000345.1:0-4871 GCA_034665665.1 Acidobacteriota bacterium | reverse complement strand
TCGACAAGAATTACCCGTTGACGATCTACGCCGGCACGGATCGCGGCGTGTTCCAGGGACGCTCGACCGATCACGGGTTGAGCTGGTTCTGGAGGCCGTACAACAACGGCATGCCGCTCGCGGACGTCCGCGATCTGGAAGTGCACCCGGCAACGGGGATCATGCGCGCATTCACGCACGGCCGCAGCGCGTTCGAGGTGATCACGTCGACGTACACGGGTGACGAGGTCTTCGCATTGAAGGTTGCACCGATGGGCAGCGCCGGAGGGCGGTGAGCCCGAGGTTGTGCATGCGACCTCCGGCGTCTTACGCCGGAGGTCGCGGATTCGAGCCCCGTCGGCGCCGCGGACTCGCGCGTGAGCACTCATCCGCCAGACTCCCGCCGCCTTCGCCGCGGAGCGGCAGAAGAATGTAGCCTCGGGCGTGAGCCCGTGGAACATGGACGCCCCCGTGATCAGCAGCCGCGGAGCGGCGGGAGAGTGCACAACGAAAGGGCGCCGGCTCACTCTTCCGCCGCTCCGCGGCTGCTGTTTTTGGGAAGCCGCACGTCCCCCCGGGCTAGCGCCCGAGGCTACACTCTTATGCCGCTCCGCGGCGACCTCCGCGCCTCCTCTGTGGGACCGCATTGGGGTCAGACCCGGGTCACGGCATTGGGAACGACTGGGAGGAGTATCGTAGGGTGGCACGAGGAGGATGTCATGAACGGTTGGAAGGCCATTCGCGCGGGCGATACGCCGATGGACGGCACCACGATCTCCGACCCGGGCATCATCCTCACCGGCTGGCTCGACGCGGTCGTGCCCGGCACGGTGCTCACGACGTTATGCAAAGCCTTTCCCGATCAGTTCCCCGACCCCTACTTCGGGACGAACTCGACGACGATCCCCGACGTCAGCACTGCCGGCATCGCGTACTACACGTTCTGGTTCGCGGCGGACGTCGAGCTGCCGGAGTTGGCGGCGGGGCAGCAGGCCTGGATCCGCTTTCGCGGGATCAACGAGTCCGCCGAGGTGTTCTTCAACGGACAGCAATTGAACGCGAAGACTCTGCGCGGAATGTTCCTGCGGCACGCTTTCAACGTCACCAAGCTGGCCGGCGCGCAGAACCGCGTGGCGGTGCGCGTCACCCCGCCAAATCCCCCGGGCGTGCCGGGCGGCAACGGCGGCCAGCCGCCGAACATCGCGAACAGCGTCACCATGCGCTACGGCGTCGGCTGGGACTGGGTGATCCCGACGGCGGATCGCAGCACCGGCTTGTGGGACGAAGTGTCGGTCGAGATCACCGGGCCGGTGACGCTGGCCGATCCGCATGTCGTGACCACGGTGCTCGATGCGAATGGCAACCTGCGCGATGACGCGGGCGTCGGGATCACGGTCGACGTCGCGAACGCCTCGGATGCACCGATCGCTTGCAGCGTGGCGTACGAGCTCGATGGGCAGAGCGCATCGGTCGAGCTCATGCTCGAGGGCGGCGCGCGGCAGACGGTCGCCTTCCCGACTGTGACGATCGCGAGCCCGCGGCTCTGGTGGCCGAACGGCTACGGCGGCCAGCCGCTCTATCCGGTGTCACTCACCGCATCGATCGACGGCGCGCCCTCGCACGCGTTGACGCTGAACGTCGGCATTCGCCAGATCACGGTCAACATTCTCGACATCGGCCACACGACCAGCCGCGCCTTCTGCGTCAACGGCAAACAGATCTACCTGCGCGGCGGCAACTGGATCGGCATCGACGCGATGATGCGGCTCTCCGCGCAGCGGTACGACGACGAAGTGCGCCTGCACGCGATGACCGGACTGAATTTCATGCGCGTCTGGGGCGGCGGAATCGCCGAGCGGCCGGAGTTCTACGATGCGTGCGACCGCTACGGCATGCTGGTAATGCAGGACTTCTGGATCTCCGGCGAGTACGACTTCGGATATCCGCAGGACTACGCACCGATCTTCGTCGCCTGCGCGAACGACACAATCCGCATGCTGCGCAATCACCCCAGCCTTCTGTTCTGGTGCGGCGGCAACGAGGCGCTGCCGCCGCAGGAGATCGCCGCGCAACTGCAGTGCTTCGTCGAGGGCGGAGCGTCGTGCCGGTCGACCCCGCTGCTCGACGGCACGCGGCCCTATATCAACATGTCGACCAACATCTCGGGGACGAGCTCGAATCAATATCTCGACGGCCCGTACGGGATCCTCGAGCCGTCGATGTTCTTCGCCGCGCCGGGCCAGGGGGAGCTCAGGGACACGCCGTTCAATCCGGAGCTCGGCTCGGTCGGCACGCCGGTGGCGGAGAGCATGCTGGCGATGATGCCTTCCGACGCGGCGCGCGACTTTCCGCGGGATCAGGTGTGGAACGAGACCTGGAAGCACCACACCTACATCCCGTACAGCAACGGAAATCCGGTGGTCCCCGACCAGGTCGGCGCGTACGGCGAGCCGTCGACGCTCGAGGAGTTCTGCCTCCGCGCGCAGCTCGCGAACTACGTACAGTACAAGTCGCTGGTCGAGGGATACACGCAGCAGATGTGGACGCAGGCCACCGGGTTCGTGATCTGGAAAACGCAGAATCCGTGGCCGGGGCTGCGCGGCTCGCTGTACGACTGGACCCTCGAGCAGAACGGCGGCTTTTACGGCGTGCGGCAGGCCACCGAGCCGCTGCACGCCCAGATCAATCTCGACACCGGCATGATCGCGATCGTCAATACGTCGCGCGACGACGCGAGCAACGTCGTCTACAGCGTGACGGCGTACGACATCGGCGGCAATCCCGGCACTCCGGTGCAGGCCACGCTCGCGGCGGCGCCGTCGATGAGCGTGACGCCGACCCGGACTCTCGCCCCGACGGTCGCCGGCGCGGATGCGTGGTTCGTGCGGCTGAGGATCGGCGAACGGACGTCGAACTTTTACTGGCTGCATCCGCAGAACGGCGACTACACGTCGTTCACGTCGATGCCGGCGGCGACGATCGAGACGTCGGCGACCGCCAGGGTCGGGAACGGCCGGCGGACGATCGGCATCCGCATCGCGAACAGCAGCCAGCCGGTGGCGTTTTTCCTGCGGCTTCAGGTGCTGCAGACCGACGGCGCGACGCGCGTGCTGCCGGTGTTCTACACGGACAACTATTTCTCGCTCGTGGCTGGCGAGAATCGCGAGGTGGAGCTGGATTTCGAAGAGCAGGAGGGAGCGCAGGTGTGGATCAGCGGCTGGAACCTGGCGCCGCAGCAGATCGCCGTTACGTGAGCAGGCGTGTTGCGGGTCAGAACACGACTTCAGCGAACGACACGTGTCCTGATGGCGTGATGTGAAACTCCTTCACTTTGCGGGCACGGATGGCCGTCGAGGCGCCGTAGATGAGCGGCACCATCATCGCCTGCGACTCGATGAGATCGCTGATCACCTTCCGATTCTCAGCCGAGGGATTGGCGCGGTATTCGGCCAGGGCGGCGTCGGTCGCGGGGTCGCTCCAGCGCGCGAGGTTCGTCAGGTACTGACCGTTGCGGGAGACCTGCGCCGAGGAGAGCAGCGACTCGTAGAACTCCGTCGGATCGGGATTGTCGGCAATCCAGCCGCCGAGCCCGATGTCGTACTCGCCGTTCGCCAGCATCCGAAAGACCTCGGCACTGCTGCGCGGCTGCGTGAGCTGCACGTCGATTCCATAGGCTCCAAGCTGGCGCGCGATCTCCTGTGCGGATGCGCGCGGCTTCGGAAGATACGGACGCGGCGCCCACGGCATCAACAGGTGAATGCGCGCAGGCTTTGCCGGATGGTTGCGCAGCAACTCGCGGTCGCGAGGGGCGGTCGTGCCGACCGCTTTGCTCATCAGCAGCGGGATGATGTCGCGGGCCAGGAACGCGAAATGGTTCTTCTCGTAGTTGATCTGCGCAACCGGCTCCGGATTGATGGCATCGCGCACGGCACGGCGCAGCGACGCGTCGCGGAACATCGGCTTCTCGCAGTTCAGGAAGAGGAAGCCGGTGGAGTTGCCCTGCTGCATCATCGGCTGAAATCCGGAGATGCCGTGGCGGATGACGTCCTGCGCCGCGAGGTGGAGCGTCAGGTCGATCTGGCCGTTCTTTGCCGCGTCGATGAGGCGCGTGGGGGTGGCGTCGGCGTCGGGCGGATAGATGGCGAAGAGGAGCTCCTCGGCGTGGGCGGTGCCGGCATATCGCGGATTGCGGACCAGCCGCATCTCCTGCGCATCGCGCAGCATGTGCATCGACGTGGCGCCGGCAAACCGGTACGGTCCGGTGCCGAACATCCCGGAGCTCTTCTCGAGGACGATGCCGCAGTTCCATTGGGTGAGCACGTTCTCGAAACGTGGGCTGGGGCCGCTCATGGCGAAGTGCACTCTGCCGCCGCGGGCCGAGACGGTGGCGCGTCCGCGAAGAGCACCCGCTTTCGCGAGCGACGCCGCCGCAATCTCGGCCGTCAGCGGAGTGCCGTCCGAGAAGACGATGCCGTCGCGGACGGCGGCTGAATACACGGGCTGTGCGCCGGAGCGTTCCTCACGGAGCGGCTCGGCGAAGAGGTGCGGCTCGATCGCTCCGGAAGGCGTGACGCGATAGGCCATCTCGAAGATCTGCCCGAGAATCAGGCCGGTGATGGTGTCGCCAAGCTCGCGCGGGTCGAGCGTTCCGACCCCGGCGAGAACGCCGATCCGCAGCGTACGGGTGTTGTGCGTGGCGGGAGGAACGGGCATCGAAGCAGTGGTCATGATGGTCTCACCTGGCGGATGTTTGTCGCAGACCGAAAGCCCACGCCTGCGGAGGGTATATCGGACGGGCGGATGATGGTGTGAAAGTAGGCGCATTAGGTCGCCGTCGGGAGCGCGGACGTCCCGTCCGCAGGGCCCACAGGCGTCTCGCCTATGCGTTATCC
>JAXDJK010000344.1:0-3772 GCA_034665665.1 Acidobacteriota bacterium | reverse complement strand
TCGGGGGGCTTTGGTGGCGGTGATCGCCTACGGCCTGTCCGAATCGGCGTACGTGGGGCTCATCGCGGGCGGAGGCGTGACGCGCGGGCCCGGACTGCTGCTGGCGGTTCTGACCATGTGGGCGGTGGTCCGGGGCCACGTCGTCCGGGCCGGGGTGCTCGGCGGCCTCACCCTCCTCGCGCATCCGATCGCCGCCGTCTACGCGGTGCTCGCGTCCACGGTCCTGTGGGGGACACGCGGCGCCCAGCCGCGTATGCTCGTGGCGCCGTTGATCGCCATCGCGATCGGCGGCCTGTGGTTCGTGCCCATGATCCTGCGACACGGGGCTGGACCGTTCCTGACCGGCCTTGGCTCTCGGGAGTTCGACCTCATCGAGAACCTGGTGACACTCCTGGCTGGGGCCCTAAACCCGCCGAACCTCGCGTTCACGGGCGGGGCCGTCGGGATCGTGGTGGCCGCCTACCGCCGGCGCTGGGATCTCCTCGGGTGGCTGGCCGTTACTGCGCTGGGCGTCGCCGTGCTGGATCGCTGGGCCGTCATCCCGGCGGCGGTCCTCGCCGGACTGGCCGTCGATACAGCCCTGCAGAGGCCGGCTCAGATGCGGTCGGCGGCTCTGCTCGCCGTCGCGGTAGCCGTGACGGTCACCGGGGTCGTCCTGGCTCCTGCGCTCGAATCCCTGACCGCGGAGGAGCGGGGCGCAATGGCCTGGGCGGAATCCGAGTCACCGCCGGACGCCACCTTCGCCGTGATCGGATACGCCGCAGATCGGGGCATGGTCGAGTGGTTCCCGGCCCTGAGCCGGCGCGAGAACGTCACGACATGGCAGGGCAGCGAATGGGTGCCGGAGGGCTACCGACGGCGGGAGGCCACGGAGGCGGCGGCTTGCCTGTCTCTCCAATGCCTGCCGAATGCCGACTACTACGTCCTCCGGCCCGGCTGCTGTGAGGAGATCGCTGCGGAGTTGAGTTCCGTCCGGCCGGGGATCTTCGAGCGTCGAGAACGATGACGGCATGCCATCCGTTCACCCCGGCGCGTAGGCTCTCAGCGAAACGCCACCCGATGGAGAGCTGAAGGTTGGGATCTGAACGTGCGGCGCGCCACATCGGCGTGGGAACCGCGGACATCAGCGCCGCTGACAGGGAGCGTGTGGCGCGGGTTCTTGAGTCCGGGCGCCTCAGCGCCGGTCCGATGACGGACGAGTTCGAGAGAGGGTTCGCCACCGTTCACGACAGGCGGTACGCGGCCATGTGCAACAGCGGGACGGGGGCGCTCCAGCTTGCCCTGCAAGTGTTGAAGGAACGCTACCAATGGCCCGACCAAGCCGAAGTCATCGTCCCGGCGCTGACCTTTGTGGCAACCGTCAACGTCGTGCTCTTCAATGGTCTTCGACCAGTGCTTGCGGACATCGACCAGCTGACCTACAACCTGGACCCAGCGTCCGCGGCCGCCGTCACGACGGACCGGACGGTGGCAATGATCCCAGCGCACCTGTTTGGCCAGCCAGCCGACATGACCTCGCTCGTGGCCGTCGCCGAGACGCACGGACTGCGCGTCATCGAGGACAGCTGCGAAGCCGTCGCCGTTCGCCACGCAGGCCGAATGGTTGGCGGCTTCGGGGACTTCGGGTGCTTCTCGACCTACATGGCTCACATCGTGACCACCGGCGTCGGCGGCCTGGCGCTCACCGACGACGAGGAGAACGCGGTTCGATTCCGAAGCCTGATGAACCACGGCCGCAATCCTCGCTACTTGAGGATTGATGACGACCGGGATCTCGACGACGAGGAGCTCCTGAGCGTGGTTTGGAGTCGCTACGACTTCCATTCCATCGGTCAGAGCTTTCGTGCAACTGAGATGGAAGCTGCCCTTGGTGTGGGGCAGCTCGAACGCCTGGCCTCGAACCTCGCGCGCCGCAGAGAGGTGGCGACTCGTCTTTCGGCCGTGCTCGACCATCCGGACCTCCAGTTGCCGACGACCGCGGAGGGCAATGAGAACGCATTCATGATGTTTCCCATCGTGTGCCGCGTTCCGGGCCTCCGCGACCGGTTGGTCGTCGCATTGGAGCGCGCCGGAGTGGAGACGCGATTCCTCCTACCAATCGTTGGTCAGCGATGCTACGACGGCGTGCTCGCCGTATCGGACGGTGATGTTCCGAACGCGCGCAGTGCACTCGCGAATGGGTTCTACATCGGTTCGCATCCTGGAATTAGCGATGATGACGTGGACTACATCGGCGCGGTTGTTCGTGCCGTACTCGAGGTCCCGTGAGGTCATCCATCACCGCCCACACCGCGACGCAGCCGGGACGCTCGATGCGAACCCGCCCATAGTCGGCAGGCACCCACGCAAATTCATGCGAATTCTCATCCATGACCACGGCGGATATCCGTTTCCGGCACAGCTGGCACGCAAGCTCGCCGAGCGTGGCCATGACGTCCTGTACTTGCATGCAGGAGGTTGGAGAGCGCCACGGGGCGCCTTCGATCGCCGACCGGACGACCCGGCGACTCTCAACATGGAGAGCGTGGGACTACGGGAGACCCTCATTCGCCATGCCGGACCGCGTCGACTCCTCCAGGAGCGACGCTACGCAAAACTGCTGGCCGCGCAGATCCGAAGCCACCATCCAGACGTCGTACTGTCCGGAACTGGTCCGCTCGACGCTCATTCGAGCGCACAACGGGCGGCTCACGCAGGCGGCGCGGCGTTCGTGTTCTGGCTGCAGGATGTCTATTCGATCGCAATCGGTCGGCTGCTTGGGCGAAGGCTGCCGATGCTCGGTCGCGTCTCTAGTGTCCCGTTCACGCTTCTGGAGCGGCGCCTCCTTCGGACGTCAGATGCCGTCGTGGCCACGTCCATCGACTTCCTGCCGCTTCTCCGGAGATGGCATGTGCCTGAGGAACGCACGACGGTCGTCGAAAACTGGGCGCCGCTCGACGAAGTGCTCCCGCTCCCGAAGAGGAACGCGTGGGCGGTCCGGTACGGCTTGGCGGACACGCCGGTCTTCCTGTATGCCGGCACGCTGGGTCGCAAGCATGACCCCGGCCTCCTGGTGGCGCTGGCCGATGCAATGCCCAATGCCCAGGTCGTGGTTGTCTCCGACGGCGTTGGGACCGATCTCCTTCACCGACTGAAGGAAGGCCGCCTCAATATCCTGCTCCTCCCGCTGCAGCCTCCGGCCGATCTCCCTGAAGTGCTGGCAAGCGCCGATGTGTTGGTCGCCCTGCTGGAGCACGAAGCGCACGCGTTTTCGGTGCCGTCCAAGGTCCTGACCTACCTCACGGCCGGGCGACCAATCCTTGGCGCGATTCCCGAGGCCAACCTTGCTGCGCGGACGATCCGCGAGGCCGGAGCCGGAGCTGTCGTCGACCCCCTTGAGCGGGATGACTTCGTCTCCGCCGCACGCAGACTCCTCGCCGATGCACCGGCACGAACCGCCGCCGGGCACGCGGCCCGAGCGTACGCAGAACAGAAGTTCAACATTGAGACCATCACGGATCGCTTCGAGTCGATCTTCGAGGCGGCGCGCCGACGGCGGCGTTCGCGACTTGCATCCGCGTCGGATACTGCGGGCTCATCACTCGACACACCGCCCGAGGCCGAACATTGAAGAAGGCGCTCATCACCGGAATCACGGGTCAGGACGGCTCATATCTCGCTGAGCTGCTGCTGGAGAAGGGATATGAGGTCCATGGACTGATCCGCCGATCTAGCCAGTTCAACACTCAGCGAATCGACCACCTGTTCGTGGATCCTCACGAGGCCGACGCGC
>JAXDJK010000343.1:0-10705 GCA_034665665.1 Acidobacteriota bacterium | reverse complement strand
GGGTGGGGCACGGGGAGCACGCCACAAGCCCCGCGCCCCACCCGCACAGGTCCCTCGCTCGACGCTCGGGATGACAAAGCAGCTACCCGCGCGTGATCCAGCCGCCGCCGAGGCAGAGGTCTTCCTGGTAGAAGACCACGGCCTGTCCCGGCGCGACGCCGCGCAGCTTCTGGGCGAACTCCACACGCGCGCGGCCGTCACCGAGCGGGGTTACGACGGCGCTGATGTCAGCCATGCGCGAGCGCACGCGGGCCTGCACTTCGATCGGACCCGTGGGGACGTCGCCGGAGATCCAGTGCACGCGCTCGGCGAGGAGCTCGTCGCGCTCCAGGGCGGAGGCTGGGCCGATGACCACGCGCTTCGTGAACGGATTCACGTCCACCACGTACGTCCGCTCCGGTGAGCCGCCGAGCTGCAGGCCGCGGCGCTGGCCGATGGTGAAGTGGTAGTAGCCGTCGTGCGTGCCGACGACGTTGCCATCGATATCAACGATCTCGCCGGCGCCTTCGCCCGGCTGCATGCCGGCCTCGCGCTCGACGATCTTGCCGTAGCCGTCCTTCTGCGGGACGAAGCAGATCTCGTACGACTCTTTCTTCTGCGCTACGGACAGTCCGGCCTCTTCGGCGATGACCCGCACCTCGGGCTTGGTGAGCTCGCCGAGCGGGAAGAGGGCCTCGCGCAGCTGCTCCTGCGACAGCTCGAACAGAAAGTACGACTGGTCTTTGGCCAGGTCGAGCGCCTTGCGCAGCGCGAAACGCTGGCCGTCGTACGTGATGCGCGCGTAGTGGCCAGTGGCGATCTTCTCCGCGCCGATGGCGATGGCCTTCTGATGAAAGAGATCGAACTTCACGTGCGTGTTGCAGAGGACGCATGGGCTGGGCGTCGTGCCGGAGAGATAGCCGCTGACGAAAGGCTTGACCACCTTGTCGTGGAAGTTCGACTCGAGGTTCAGCGTAAAGTGCGGGATCTCCAGGCGCCACGCCACACGGCGGGCGTCGGCGAGGTCGTCGATGGTGCAGCAGCCGCCGTACGTCGTGTCGGCATTGCTGAGGTTGTCGTACATCTGCATCGACAGGCCGACCACGTCATGGCCCTGTGCCTTGAGCAGAAATGCGGCCGTCGAAGAGTCGACGCCGCCCGACATCGCCACCGCGATTTTCATCCGTATCGACTAACGACCTTCCTCGGGCATAATTCCCCTGTCGGAGCACCGTGGTCGATCGAGCATTGGAAACGCAGGAGCGCATCGTCCGAGTCCTAGTGGTGGACGATGACGCCAACATCCGCCGGATGATCATCGCCGCCCTGCGGCGCGACGGCTATACGTTTCTCGAAGCCCCGAACGGCCGCGACGCGCTCGACCTGATGCGCTCCGAGCACCCGGACGTGGTGGTGCTCGACCTGATGATGCCCATCCTCTCCGGCTGGGACGTCCTCCGCGAACGGATGGATGACGAGGAGCTCCGCAACATCCCGGTGATCATCGTCAGCGCAAACAAAGATCCCGAGGTAGCCACGGTCGTGGACCAGGGCATCTGCGCGTTTCTGCCGAAACCGTTCGACATCGGCGCGCTTTCCGCGCTGGTGCGCAGCTGCATCGCCGCCGCGGAGTAGCGGCCCGGCGATCAGGCCGCGCGGCGCGAGGTGATGATGTAGCCGTGCGTCACCGGCAGACCAAGACGCGGCGGAAGGTCGACGTGGCCTTGCTCGACGTTGTAGTTGTCGGTAATGGCCAGCACGGACTCCGCATCGGCCTGCAGCACGACGATCCGGGCCAAGAGCGTCATATCCGACGGGGCGAGGTGACGCTTGAGCGTGTCAGCCACATACTGGAACGTCCCATCATCTTTCTTCGCCCACGGCGCGGAGATCACCAGATCCCAGCGGTTGGCGAGACCTTCCCGTTCCAGCAGCGCGAAGAGGTTGAGCGGACCCTTCTCGGCAGCGAGCTCCTGCGCCACGCTCTTCACCTTCTCAGCCAGTTGATTCATATCACCTCCAGCAGCCGCCGTGCGGCCGTGAACATCAAAATCGCATCCGCACGACTGACCTGTCCGACCGGGTCGTATCGCCACTCTGGACTCCAGTCGACGATCTGCGACCACTGAGCCAAGTGCTGGGTTTTGATCCGGTCTTCATGTCCCGTAAGCCTCAGTAGCACGTCCAGCTTGTGAGTCTTGAACGACGCGAAGTTTTCAAACTCGCCCCGGGTTTCAGGAAAACCGCTCCAGTTGAGCGTCCGGCAGATCCGCGCCTTCAGCGCGAGCTCCACGGCATAACCGCACACGTAAGCAGCACCGTCGCGCCGTCTATTTCGGAGCAACACTTGCGCATCTTCCAACTTCGCCCTGGCGATGTCGAGCAGATCAGCGATGAGAATCACGACTCAATCGTACCGCCACGTCTCCACCCATGCGCCCTCGTTTACTGCTGCTGCGCGGGAATCGCGGCGATGAATTCGGTGTCGCCGCTGGGGTCGACGACGGTGGCGAAGCCGACGCCGGTGCCGGCGATGGCAGTGAGGCGGACGGTGGCGCCTTCGTCGAGGGGCATGCCGAGGGCTTGCTCGAGGCTGGGGACGAGCCACACTTCGTCCTCGGGGATGCCGGACTCGATGGGGCGGCCGACCAGGCGGCCGTTGCGATCGCGGACGGTGATGCGGAAGGTCGCGGGGATGATGCCGATGTTGACGATGCCGACGTTCACGCGCCGGCCCGGCACATTCGAGGCCGGGATGCCGACGATGGTCAGCTCGGCCGCGTCACTGCCGGAGGTGACGGCGTCGCGCGTGGAGAGCGGCTTTTCGACGGTGGCGCGGCCGCCGTGGGCAACGTCGCTGGTCTTGATCACGGCCACGGGCGCACGGCCTTCGCGGTGCTCGAGCCAGAGCGTGCCGATCGCCCCTTCGATGCCGAAGAAGGTGCGCACGACGTCGGGCCAACGGACGGTTTGGCGCGGCGCCAGCGTGAGGCGGCGGTCGATGCGCCGCTCCCCTGCCACGTAGCGCAACGTCACCGGCATCGGCTCGCGCAGGGGGTTGTGCAACGTGAGGTCGGACTGCCAATAGGAGCCGTTCACGCCGCCGAGGCTGCCGACGGCGGGGAAGACCAGGCGGGCCACGCCGCTGCCGACGAGCTCTTTGCGATCGGGCAGGCGGATGCGGCGGAGGTACTGCGGCACGTTGGCCGGCTTGGCGTCGGCGCGGCGTTGCCAGAGCTCCACGCCGCGGACGGACTTCCAGAAGGCGTAGTGGTCGTCGATGTACGCGGAGACGGCCTGCGCGCGGACGTCGTTGGGCACGCCGTCGAACCAGTCGAAGCCTTCGGGCGAGCGGCGGATCACGACCTTAGGGCGGCTCCGCTCCAGCGTGGCGATCGTCTCCGCCTGCAGCTCGCGCGGCGAGAGGATCGGCACCTGGTAGAAGCGCGTGGGATTGGGCCGGTCGGCGAAAAAGTAGAAGGCCGGCTGGTTGGAGAAATCGAAGATCGGCTCGCCGGGGCGCGTGACTTCGCGGATGTAGCGGGTGACGTCGGCGATGCGCCAGTTCACGTCCTCGGCACGCTGGTCGCGCTCCTCGTGCTGCACCCGCGCGTGGTGGCGGATGAAGTCGTGGATGCGCGCGTTCACGAGGTCGGGGATCCAGAAGAGGATGCCGATCACCGGCACGATGGTCACTACGACGGCTACGACGAAGGCGCGCGTACCTTCGCCGCCCTCACGCCAGAGCGCGCGCAGACGGCGCACGGCCAGCAGGCCAAGGAGCACCAGCATCGGTCCGGTCAGGAAAGCGGCAAAGTACTGATGGCGGAACTCGGCGCGGCCGAAGGCCGTGCGCTGCGTGACGGCGGAGAAGATGGTCAGGACCAACAGCGCGTGATCGAGCATGTCGGTCCGCTGCCGCAGCCATTGCTGGATGTAATAGATGGCTGCCACCGCGATGGTAAGCGGACTGACGATGAGGTGGAACTTTTCCCACAGCACGAAATCGGCGAGCGTGTGGAGATTGAGGTCGTTGCGGAACGTGGAGACGAGGTCGGGAAAGGGCAGCGACCAGACCGCATCGATGATCCGCGGGATGGTCATGAAGGAGACGGTGGCGAAGTCGCCCAGCGCTCCGCGCAGGCCCAGGTACACGACGAATGGTGCCGCACCGAGAATCGTGCCGAGGACGAAGAACGCGGCAGCCTGCATCGGCGGCAGACCGTCCCAGGGCACACGTCGCGCGACGACGAACAGCACGGCCGCGACCGCGAGCGCACCGATGATGGTGTAGATACCGATCTCGTAGCTGAAGAAGAGCGCCACGCCGGCGAAGATGCCGCTGAAGATGGCGCTGGCGCGGCTGCGTCGTCGCAGGGCGTTCCAGAAGAGCGCCACCGCCGCGACCTGGAAGAAGGTGCGGTTGTTCTCGGCCGTCGTCCATGCGCCCATGGCCACGCAGAACAGCGCCAGCGGAATGGAGTCGAAGACCACCACGCCGAGGAACCAGATCGATACGCCGAGGAACGCGCCGATGACCACGGTGCGGGCGATGGCCACGTCGAGCGAGCGGCCAAAGAGCTCCATCAGCCAGGCGTCGAGCAAGCCGTCTTCGAGCATGCCGTGCAGCGCGAAGACATCACGGAAGGGGACTTTGCCGCGCAGGTAGTCGGAGGCCGGACCAATGGCCTCGCCGCGGTGAAAGAGGTCGATCCATTGCGAGAGCTGGGCGGTGGAGGCGTAGCTGACGAGGTAGATCAGCGCCGGGATGATCGCGTAGGCGGCGAGCTTCCACGCGCGCGAGGCGGGGATTCGATCGCCCATCGCCAGCGCGAAGAGCGCGGATAGTGCGAGGGCGACGACGGTCATGAGCCGCGGCATCGGCGTCGGCACCCAGATCACGGCCACGAACGGCAGCACCACCAGCGGCAACGCGCCGACGGTGATCCTGCGGAACACCTCCTCGGCGTTGCGTCCGTAATGCAGCTCCGCAAGCCGGGCGATCACGATCGCCGCGCACCAGAAGAGGGCCAGGAATGCAGCCACGAAGACGGTCTCAAGAAACAGCGTGGGGATGTGCGCGATCCGCCTGCCGGTGACGAGATACCGGAAGAGGATCCACGACAGCGCCTCGGTAAACAGCAGCGCGTGGTACGGCCGCAGCTCCGGCCGGAAGAGCTGCCGCAGCCAGCGGTGCGTTCGCGCATAGCCGAGCGCACGCGGCCCCGCGTACGAGAGCGCCACCGGCAGGAACAGCACCCACCCGGCCTTGCCGGTGGTCAGGTAGAAGAGAGGCGAGAGCAGGTACGGCAGCAGGAACAGCATCGCCCCCGCCGTATCGAACCTTTTTACCGCGCGCTCGAAAACGCCGCGCAACCAGATCGTCAGCGGCGGCACGAGCAGGAAGAAGAGCGCCGCGCCGAGGTAATCGCGGAGCTTGGAGTAGCGCTCGATCGTGACCAGGCCGATGGCGATCGGCTTGGTGGGCGGCAGCGCGGGGAAGAACAGCGTGATGGCGAGGAAGATACCCGCGGCGAAACAGAACGCGGCCGACCAGAGGAAGGCCGCCACGATGCGGTCATAGAGGGTGTTCGGGCGCACGCCTCTACACTTTATCCCGTAACCCTTGTCATCCCGAGCGTCGAGCGAGGGACCTGGCTGGGTGGGGCACGATGCACATGCCACACTCCCCGCGCCCCACCCGCACAGGTCCCTCGCTACGCTCGGGATGACAGCAGAACCGCGTCGTGCAACGACGCGATCGTGGCCTGCTCCGCCACGATCTCCGGCTCTTTGCCGTACCGGCGTATGGCCTCGCTGGTCGTAGCCCCGATGCTCGCCAGCAGCGCACGTGCATTCACGCGCCGCCGCTCGTCCTCCGTCAGCGGTCCGAAGAAGTGATCGACGGTGGAGGCGCTGGTGAAGGTCACGACATCGATCGCGTCGGCCTCGATCAAACCCCGCAGCTCGGCGAGATCGTAATCGGCGGCGACGGTCTGGTATGCCACGGCCACCGTCACGTCGCCACCGCGGCGCCGGAGCTCGTCCACGAGCTCCTCCCGCCCCTCGGCGGCGCGCACGACGCAGGTGCGGATGCCGTGCTGGTCGGCCGCGAGCAGCGGCAGGAGCTCGGTGGAGATGAAGCGTTCGGGCACGACGTCCGGCTGGATGCCGCGCGCCCGCAGGTCGGCGGCGGTGGCCTGGCCGACAGCGGCGATCTTCATCTCCGCGAGTGCGCGTACATCTCGTCCCGCGGCGAAGAGACGGTCGAAGAACGCGGCCACGCCGTTGGTGGAGGTGAAGATGATCCAGTCGTAGCGCGTGATCACCGCGGCTTCCAGGGATTCCCACGATGACGGCGGCACGATCTCGATGGTCGGGAACTGCAGGACGTTCGCGCCGCTCTCCTCGAACAGGCGCTTCAGCTCCGACGCCTGCTCGCGGGCGCGGGTGACCACGATACGCTTGCCGAAGAGCGGCTTCGACTCGAACCAGTTGATGGTCTCGTGCAGCTTCACCACGTCGCCGACCACGATCAGCGCCGGCGTCTCCAGCTTCGCCTCGGCCACGCACATCTCGATGTTGCGGAGCGTGCCGGTGACCGTGCGCTGGTCGAAGCGCGTGCCCTTCGAGATCACGGCGCAGCCGCGGTCCGGCGGCATGCCGTACTCCATCAGCCGGTGCACGATGGTGGGCAGGTTGGCGAAGCCCATCATGAACACGATGGTCCCGTCGAGCTGCGCCAGCGCCGGCCACTTGATGCCGGTCGAGCCGGAGTCAGCCTCGTGGGCCGTCACCAATGTCACGGACGTTGCGTAGGAGCGATGGGTGACCGGAATGCCGGCATACGCCGGACCGGCGATGGCCGAGGAGATGCCGGGCACGATCTCCACCGGGATGCCGGCGGCGATCAGCTCCTCCGCCTCTTCGCCGCCGCGGCCGAACACGAAGGGATCGCCGCCTTTGAGGCGGACCACGGTCTTGCCCTTCTTCGCTTCGTCCACGAGCAGTTGGTTGATCTGGTCCTGCGGCAGCGTGTGCGCCGCGGCGCGTTTGCCGGCGTAGACCACCTCCGCGCTCTTCGGGATGCGCGCGGCGATGTCCTTGGATACGAGTGCGTCGAGCACCACTACATCGGCGCACGCGATCAGCTCGGCGGCGCGAAGCGTGAGCAGCCCGGCGTCGCCCGGACCGGCGCCGACGAGGTAAACCGTTCCTATTTTCTGGTCAGACACAGCAGCTCCGTAGCACCGCCGGCGACGAGCTCGTCGTACACGGCGGCGATCACATCGTCGGCATTCCTGCCGCTGCGGCGCGCGCGGACGGCGCGCGTTCCTTCGAAATCGGAGAAGAAGGCGCGGACGGTCAGGTCGCCGTCGTTCGCGGTGGCGTGCACGGCCACGGCGGAGTAGCAATCGAGCTGCTCGCCGAACATCTGCAACACGCCGCGCTCGCAACGCGCGGCCAGCGCGCTCGGCTGATGACTGATGCTGCGGGCCGCCTCCTGCGCGTGCGTATCGTCGCGCAGGCACTCGAAGGCCACGATGCCCTGCCCTGCTGCCGGCAGCATCTCGTCCACGGAAAAGTAGGACGTGACCTCGCTCCCGCGCCCGAGGCGGGTCAAGCCCGCGCTGGCCAGGATGATCCCGGCATAGTGCCCCTGGCGCGCTTTGTCGATGCGCGTGTCGACGTTGCCGCGGATGTCTTCGATCACCAGTCCAGGATAGAGCGCCTTGAGCTGCGTGCGTCGCCGCGGTGCGCTCGTACCGATGCGCGAGCCCTCCGGCATCGACGCGAGGGGCTGCCCGTCCGGGTGCACCCACGCATCGCGTGGATCGGCGCGCTGGAGGAAACCGGCCAGCACAAACCGCTCCGGGATCAGCGACGGCACGTCCTTGAGGCTGTGCACGGCCAGGTCGATCTCCCGCCGCTCCAGCGCCTCTTCCAGCTCTTTGATGAAGAGGCCCTTGCCGCCGATGGTGGCCAGCGAGACATCCTGCCGGCGATCGCCGGTGGTGCGCACCGTGACGATCTCCGGCAACCATCCTGAAACAGTCAGGCGCCGCGCCGTCTCGTTGGCCTGCCAGAGTGCGAGCTGACTCCCGCGCGTGCCGATCCGGATCGTTCGGTTCATCGCAGTCCGAAAATCTTCCGGATGGTCCGGCGCAGCGACTCCCGCTCCTGCGGCTCGTCGGTGGCGTCCTTCAGTTGCAGGATCGGGTAGTGCAGGATCTTGTTGATCAGCTGTGTGGAGAACATCTCCAGCGCGGTGCGCTGCTCGGCGGTGATCGGGCCGACGTGGCGGAGGCACTTCTCCAGCTCCGCCGTCCGGATGGCCTCGAGGCGCTGCTGGAGCTCGAGGATGGTCGGTACCGCATCCTGCGCCACGAGGCGCTTGCGGAAGCCGTCCACCTCGCGCAGCACGATCTGCTCGGCCACGGTGGCCTTCTGCTGGCGCAGCTCCCGATTCGCGTCCGCCACCTGCTGCAGGTCGTCCACGTTGTAGAGGTACGCGCCGCCCACCCGCGCCACGGCCGGGTCGATGTTGCGCGGCACGGAGAGGTCGATCAGGAACAGCGGGCGATTGCGCCGCCCCTCGACCGCCCGGCTCACGTGCGCCGGCTCGATGAGGTAATGCGGCGCGCCGGTGGAGGCGATCACGATGTCGCACCGGCCGAGGTTCTCGTCGAACCGATCGAACTGCACCGCCTGCCCGTCGTAGCGGTGGGCCAGCTCCACGGCGCGCTCGAACGAGCGGTTGGCCACGAAGACCTGCTTCACTTCCTGCTCGTGCAGGTGCGCGGCCGTCAGCTCGCCCATCTCCCCCGCGCCGAGGAGCAGCACCTGCAGGCCGCGCAGCTCGCCGAAGATCTTCTTGGCCAGCTCCACCGCCGCATACGGCACCGACACCGCGTGCTCGCCGATGCCGGTCTCGGTGCGCACCTTCCTGGCCACGCGCATGGTGTTGTCGAAGAGCTGCTGGAGCAGCGAATCGAGCGTGCGGAGCTGCTGGGCCGTGACGAAGGCCTTCCTCACCTGCCCGCTGATCTGCGGCTCGCCGACGATCATCGAGTCGAGGCCGGAGGCCACGCGGAAGAGGTGCTTGACCACGTCGCCGTGCCGCAGCACGTAGAGGTGCTTCTCCAGCTCCGTGCGGGCCGTGCTGGCGCGCTCGGCCAGCCAGTCGACGAGGTTCGTGACCACGTCCTCGTCGCGCGTGGAGATCACCAGCTCCACGCGGTTGCAGGTCGAGACCACCGCCGCCCCATCGATCCCTTCCACCGCATGCAGCGCGCTGGTGGTCTCCGCGAGCCGCGGCTCGATGACGCTCAGCCGCTCGCGCACATCCAGGGGCGCGGTGCGGTGATTCAGGCCGACCAGGATCAGCGGCATCGGCTCATCCCCGAATCCCCAGGATCGCCACGATCACGGCCACGAACGCGCCGGCGGAGAGGAGGATCGTCCGCTTCGACTGATAGTTGCCGCGGATGTACGACTCGAGCAGCACCGCGAAGAGCAGCCAGGCCGTGACCGCGCCGACCTGCTTGGCGCGGACGTCCATCAGCTCGGCCGTGGTCCGGTACTGCCAGAGCACGCCCGCCAGCAGCCCGACGGTATAGATGCTGAAGCCGACCGCCAGCAGGCGGTAGCTGACGCGCTTGCAGACGTCCAGGCTCGGGATCAGCTCCCACAGCCGGCCGCGTGTCTTGCGCTTGAGCGCGCGGTCCTGCAGCACCGCCAGCAGCGTGAAAGCCAGGCCGATGAAGAGGCAGGCCACGCCGACGGTCGAGAGCAGCAGGTGCGCGGTGAAGACGTTCGAGCGCAGGGCCGGATCGAGCACACGGAAGCTCTCCCCCGCCAGCGCGGAAATCGTCAGGAGCAGCAGCACCAGCGGGTAGACGAAGAAGACCACCGCGTAGACCCGGTACCGGATCCAGAGCGCCAGCTCGACCGTAAACACGACCCACGCCACGAACGAGGCCGTCTCCGCGAGATTCGTCAACGGCGGGTGACCGGTGCGCGCGCAGATGGTGCCGATCCAGATGGTGTGCGCGACGAAGCCGCCGATCATCAGCACCAGACCGGCGTTCTGAAGCCGCTTCTTCTCGCCAACGAAGAGCGAGAGCAGCGCCGCCAGCGTGCCGAGGGCGTAGGCGGCGAGGGCAACGTACAGCATGTCGGTCAGGGCGAAGCTCATGGTTGCGCCAAATGCTTGCAGAACACGACTTTGTCGTCTTCGATTCTGTAGAAGTCCTTGATCCGCGAGATCTCGTCGTAGCCGGCGCGCTGGTAGAAGCGGATGGTCGGCGCGTAGCTCTGCTTTGAGGAGGTCTCGATCAGCAGCATCCGCCCCCGCTGCCGCCGCACTTCGTTCTCGACGAACCGCAGCAGGAGCTGCCCGTATCCCTGCCCCTGCTGAGTGGGATCGACGGCGATCCAGTAGAGGTCGTACACGCCCTCGGACCTGGGCGTCGGTCCGAAGAGGACGTAACCCTGGATCTTGCGGCTCGGCCCGCTGTCCGGCGCCTCCAGGACATGCGCGACGTATTCACCCTTCTCCGGCGTAAGCGTCGCGGCGTCCACGAGATCCATGGCCCAGCCGATCTCCTGGTGCGTAAACCGCGCGGTGGCCACGAGGATGTCGTGGATGCGCGCGCGATCGCGCACCTCGGCCGGACGAATCTTCACGGATTCAGTTTAGCCCAGCCGTTTCTCGACCAACTGC
>JAXDJK010000342.1:0-3575 GCA_034665665.1 Acidobacteriota bacterium | reverse complement strand
TGATCGACACCGCCCGCATTCTCGGCCAGCAGGCCGCCGCCCGGCCGCGCCCATAAGGCGCGGCCGCAGCGGCCGTTACGCCGTCGCAACCCTCCCGCGTAATTCGCGATACACTCCGCTGACCAAGGCCATTGCCGGGAGGGTTGCGTGCGCACCAAAGCCGTCTTCATTCTCGTTCTCACCCTCGTCAGCTCCACCAACAGCGTGACGGGCCAGCAGCACGCACTGCCCCCGGTCACCCCCCGCACGGCCACCCCGGAGGCGAGCACCCTGCCCCCCGCCACGTCCGAGCGCACGGAGCCGACCGTCTATCTCGACGCTCTCCCGATCCGTGACGACAGCGGCCAGCTGACGATCACCGAAGCGGCCCGCAACAACGACTACGCCAGCTTCGAGACGCTCTACACCGCCGCCAAGTCACGCGGCGAGCGGGTAGCGCAGTTCGACGCGCTGCACGAGCTCTGGTCGTGGTCCATGACCAGCCCGATCGGCGCGTTCTACGGCCCCGACCTCTACGAGCGCTTCGCCGGCGCCTATCCCGGCTTCGCCGATTACATCGAGGATTACAAGCTCGTCGACAGCCGCGGCAACGTGTTCTATCCGACGGCCGAGACGCGCCAGTTCCTGCTCGATCACGCCATCCGCGGCACGCGTGCGCCGCGCATCGACATCGCCCGCACCGAGCCGCTCGCGCAGCCGGAGCGCTCGTACTCGCGCGGCGAGACCGCCGCACCGCAAGCCACCACATCCGACGCTCCGCCCGTTCCGCGGGCCACGAAGCCGCGCTCGCGGCTGCAGAAGAGCGACGCCACATCGCCGAAGCCACTCTTCGCCAAGCCGGCGGTAGCCGGTCCCGCACCGGTGCAGATCGCGGCGGCTCCGGCCGTCGTTCCGGAGCCCGCATCCGCCCCTGCGCAGCAGCCTGCCGAGCAGACGCCGGTGCTCGCCTCGATGATCTCTCCGGCGCCCCGCATCCCGGTGGTGAAGCCGGCCACCGAAGGTGCGATCGGACGCGGCGTGCTGCTGCTCCTGATCGGCATCGTCGGTCTGGGCGTGCTCGCCGCGATCCTCCGTGCCCCGAAAGAGGAGCCGCTGACGATCATGCCAGCGGCTGGCGAGAACGCGGCTGATAACGTCGAGCCGATCAGGAAAGCCGAGTCGGCGCCGCAGGCGAAGCAGCAGCAGCAGCCGGAGAAGAAGAGCTCCGCGAACCGAGCGAACGGATCGCGCTGATCAGCCGCGCTCCCGCGGAGCTGCCCTTCATCACCAGCCCTGCCGTGGCCTGACGCAGTTGCTCGCGGTCCGCGACGGTGAGCTCCTTCGCCGTCAGTACCACGATCGGGATGCGCGAGGTCTCCTCCCCCATCCGCAGGCGCGCCGCCACTTCGAAGCCGCTCATGCCCGGCATCATCAGGTCGAGAATGATCACGTCCGGCTTGAGCGCCTCCGCCCGCGCCAGGCCCTCCGCGCCGCTCATGGCGCTGTCGAGCACGAAGCCATGCCTGGCCAACTCCTGCTCCAGCATCGCGTGTACGGCCTCGTCGTCGTCGATGAGCAGCAGGTGCGCGGCCTTGGCCGAGCGTGAGGTGATCGCCGTGAGCCGCCGCATCAGCCGCGGCCAGTCCACCGGCTTGACGAAGTAATCGTCCGCGCCGATGGCCAGGGCCAGCTCGCGGTTGTCGAGCATCGAGACGATGATCACCGGGATGTCCTCCGTGACCTCGTCGTTCTTCAGCTCGCGCAGCACGTTCCACCCTTCCATGCCCGGCAGCACGAGGTCGAGCGTGATGGCCAGCGGCCGCATGACCCGCGCGAGCTTGAGCGCTTCTTCGCCATTGCGCGCGCGGATCGGCACGTAGCCGGCGGACTGCAGGTAGGCGCTGAGCGCGTCGTACGATTCGTCTTCATTCTCGACCACCAGCACGCGATCGCCCGGCGGGACGACGATGCCGTCGCGCCCGACGATCGGGCTGGGGATGGCCGCGCCGGCGAACGTGCGCGGCAGCGTGAACGAGAATTCACTTCCCTCGCCCGGTGTGCTCGTGACGTGCACGGCCCCACCCTGCAGCTCGACGTATTTACGCACCAGCGATAGGCCGAGGCCCGTGCCGCCGTAGCGCCGCGACGTGGCGGAATCGACCTGCTGAAACTCATCGAAGATCACCGCCAAGTGCTCCGGCGCGATGCCGATGCCGCTGTCCGTCACCGTCACGGTGATCGATTCGGCCTTGCCGTTGGCGGCTTCGTTCCGGCGTGCGCGGATGGCCACGGGCGTGTTCGATTTCGAGAACTTCACCGCGTTCGACAGGAGGTTGTAGAGCACCTGCTTGAACTTGCCGAGGTCCGTCTCGATGTCATCCACGTCCGGCGCGACGTCGATGCTGAAGGCGATCGACTTCTTCGAGGAGAGGCCCTTCATGACCTGGCAGACGGACTCGATGCCGGCCCGCACCGGGAAGGTCTCGGGGTAGATCTCCATCTTCCCCGCCTCGATCTTGGAGAGGTCGAGGATGTCGTTGATGATGCTGAGCAGATGCTGCCCCGATTGCAGAATTGAGCGGAGAAAACCGAGGTACTTCGGCTCGATCTTGTCGTCCAGACGCTCCGTCAGGATCTCCGAAAAACCGATGATGGCGTTCATCGGGGTGCGCAGCTCGTGCGACATGTTCGCCAGGAAGGTGCTCTTGGCCCGATTGGCCTCCTCGGCCTGCTGGTTCTTGAGCTGCAGCTCGCGCAGGATGCGCGCCTTGCCGATGGCCGAGACGGCGTGGCCGCGCACGCGGGCCAGCTTGCGCAGGTCGGAGCCGCCGAAGGCGTCTTCGCTGGTGAAGTTGTCGAAGATCAGGAAGCCTTCCATCCGCCCGCCGAGCGTGACCGCCATGGCCAGCATCGATTTCGGTACGGGTAAGTGCGCGGTTTTCTCCGCGCCCGCGAGGTGGCGGAAGTCGCCGGTCTTGATCAGGTACACGCCTTCTTCGAGCTGCTCGGCGCGCTCGGAGTAGCGCTGCATCGCTTCTTCGAACGATAGCGATACGCCCTTGAATACGTCGGGTGAATAGCCGGCCACGGCGATCACTTCCGTGCGCCGGGTCTCGTGATCGAACTTGAGGAAGGCCGCCTTCTCCGCCTGCGGGAAGAGGGTCATGCCCTGCTCGACGATACTGCGCAGGACGTTCTCCAGCGCCACTTCGCGGTTGATCACCTCGACGATGCGATCGAGCGTTTCGAGCTCGCCGGCCTGCGCGCGGATCTCTTCGGTGCGGGCCATGACCAGGTCTTCGAGCACGCGGTTCTTGCGCTGGAGCTGCGCGGTGCGCCGCCTATGCGAGAGGAACAGCGCCAGCGCCAGCAGCACGATGTAGCCGAGGCAGGCCCACCAGCGCAGCCACACCGGCGGCATCATCGAGAACTGATACATCAGTGGCGCCGACCAGATGCCCTCCGCGCTGCGGGCCTTGACCTCGAACGTGTAGTGCCGCGCGAACAGGAAGGCCGGCAGGTTGGTGTAGCGGATCTTCACGTCGGCCGTGTCGGCCGACCATTCACGATCGAAGCCGCGCAGGAAGGTGCGGTAG
>JAXDJK010000341.1:0-2564 GCA_034665665.1 Acidobacteriota bacterium | reverse complement strand
TCCTTTAAAGGGGAGGCAGGCAGGCCCCAACTCGGGGGACGCTTGGAGCGACTCGGAAACGACGGCGTTGCGGGGGCCGCTGTCTGCGCACGCTGTACATCGCTTCGTCCGCAAGTGCGATGAGGTCGTCGAGCGAAGCATCGCCCTCTAGCTGCGCAACCCCGGTGGTGATCGACGCGCTCTGAGCCGCAAGGTCTTCGTTCACGATGGAAAAACGCTTGTGTGCGTCGTCGGCGGTCAGGCCGAGCAGCCCGCAGAGAAACTCATCGCCTCCGAATCGGACGATGAGGTCATAGGAGCGGAGCCGTGCTCGGATCGCCGTGACGGCTCCGCGGAGCAGGTCGTCTCCGGCAGCATGGCCTTCCGAGTCGTTCTTCATTTTGAGATTGTCCACGTCCACGAAGGCGAGCGTGAATGGCTGCCGCGTCCGTTTCGCCATCGCAATGTCACGCGCGAGCGCCACGATCCCAGCCTCCCGGGCGTAGGCGCGCGTTAGTCCGTCGATTGACGATGCCGCTCGCTCCCGTGCGGCGATGACGCGGTCATGTGATGCAGCCTCGCGGTCGGCTGATGCAGCGTCGCGGTCGTGTGCGGCTCGGAGGCGGTCACTTGCCCCGGCCTTTCGGTCCCGCAACGCTCCCGCACGCTCGGGAGACGCGCAGCTATTGATCGCGTATGCGGCCTTCTCGCGGGCCTCCGCTCGCTCGTCGCGGGCCCCCGCTCTGTCGTCGCTGGCCTCCGACGCCTGATCCTGAGCCTCGGCTCGCTTGTCCCGATCGGCGGCGGCGCGATCCCGGTCCTTACCGGTCTGAATCACGTCGGGCAGGTCGATGGCAACGACAGTGCTGCTGGCGTGGATCGCGCTCATCGACGTAGTTTACCCCAAATCGGGCCGTGTGACGACTTTTGGGGGAGCTATGTTATCCCCGTAATGGGCCACCGGCCGGGCGCACTAGTGAGGCGGCGGAATGCGGCCGAGGATGGCCGCGAGCCGCGGCGACGGTGTGAAACGTCGACCGACAAGTCGAGCGTTCCTGCGGCTGCCCGCAGTGCGATCTCACGTGCTTCGGCGCAGCTCCCGCATAGTCACGCCGGTCAGCTGCGTGAGTTCAGTCGAGACATGAATGATCGATCGCGGCATGTCGCGCGACGTCACAGACGCTTGGAGCGTGACCTTCTGCTTCTTGCCGGAGACGAAGTAGGACGACAGGTACGCCGCCACGCGCTTGCCCGAACGGATGCGCAGCTTCCGCTCGGTGAACCCGAACCCGTACTGAGGTCTTAGCCGCTCGAGGTATTGCGCGTAAAGCTCGGCAGCGTGCCGCTCGGCGGGAGTCGTGAAACCGAGCGCAGGGTGAACATGAAGCACGCCGCGCCACCGGTTCGATTCCGGTCGGCGCCTCTACCTACGAAGCCCGAGGCTCGTATCGCATCGCCACCGCCCCTGAAGCGAATTCCAGCCGGTCAACGAGCCTCAAATCAAGAGGCTTCGATAGCCCCGCGAACAACGTCGGCCCGTGGCCCACGAGCCTGGGGTGAACCACGAACTCGTACTCATCGATCAACCCCAGCTCCGCCAGCGCCAGCGGAAGCTTCACGCCTCCCAGAGCCAATCCCTTACCCGGCTCCCGCTTCAGCTCCCGAACGGCTTCTCCCAGGTCTCCACGCACGAGCTCCGCGTTCCAATCGACCCGGTCAAGGGTGCTCGACACGACGTACTTCTTTGCCGCGTCGATGGTCCGGGCGAAGGGCGCCATCCAGTCAGGCATCGCGTCCGTCTGCCCCGGCGGCCGAAAGGCTGACTCCATCATCTCGTAAGTCACGCGGCCGAAGAGGAGAGCGTCGGCCCGGTCGAGAAACCTCGTCGCGTGACGATGCATCTCTTCGTCCGGGGTGCCTGCACGGTGATCGCAGCATCCGTCCAAAGTGACGTTGATGGAATATCGAAGAGGTCGCACTACCGGTCGCCGAGCTGCTCCGCCAGTCCGATGATGATGCCCTCAGGGCCGCGGAGGAAGCAGAGGCGGTAGAGGTCCTTGTACTGCGCGATCTCGCGGACGAGCTCGCCACCGTGGCTGCGCAGGCGGGCGACGACGTCGTCGATGTCGTCGACGGCAAACATGATGCGGCGTATGCCGAGCGCGTTCGCCGGCGCGTTTTCCGGGTCGGCTCTGACCGCCGGCGGCGTGTGGAACTTCGTCAGCTCGACACAGCCGTGACCGTCCGGGGTGCGCAGCATGGCGATATCGGCACGGACGTCATCGAGTCCGATGACCTGGCCCACCCAAGGCCCCTCGACCTGCGTCTCGCCTTCCAGCTCCATGCCGAGTTCGAGAAAGAACGCCTTGGCAGCCTCGATGTCCTCGACAACGATGAGGACGTTGTCCATCCGCTGAAGCGCCATGTCCCGGAGGATAGGGTCGGGTCCAACCGACTCGGAGGTCTCCCTTGCAGCACTTTCGCCAGCGCCCCGGCCACTCCACGGTCGTCGCGTATCTCGCACTCTTCGTCGCCCTCGGCGGCACGTCGTTCGCCGCGCTCACCATCACCGGCAAAGACGTCGA
>JAXDJK010000340.1:0-2849 GCA_034665665.1 Acidobacteriota bacterium | reverse complement strand
CGCCGGCGCGTGCAACGTGCAGGACGCACCGGGATGCACGGCCTGCAACTCCGGCAACCGCTCCGCCGCGATCCACAGATCATTGACCCGCCCCGCGCGCCGCGCCGCCACGAGCGCATCGAAGAGCGGCAGCCCGATCGATGCCGCCTCGTCGGCGGTCAGGAATCCGGCGGTCAGCAGCGCGTCGTGCAGCTCGTCGGCATCGCGTGGATCGGGCCGCTCTTCATCGCGCACCCGTTCGATGGCCGCGAGGTCCAGCGCGCCGAGGTCTCCCGACGAGCTGTCGCCGGCCCGGCGCATCCGCACCGCCTGCGTGCGGCGCTCCTCCAGCGGCGCGTCATCGAGGAAGGCGTACGGCTTGGCGTTCAGAATGTCGTACGCCAGCACGGACGGCTCCGTCGTATCGCGCGCTACACACTCCAGCTCCCCCGCGTGAATGCGCGTCAGCACCGCCGCCAGGCCGTCGAAGTCCATGGCCTCGTGCAGGCAATCGCGCACCACCTGCTGCACGAGCGGATGATCCGGGATCTGCCGGTCGCCGGGGATGTTCTCGAAACACGCGGCGGCATCGGGGAAGCACGCGGCCATCAGGTCCGCCGCCATCATGCGCTGGATCTGCGGCGCCACCTTCCTGCCGCCGCGGTTGCGCGGCACAGCCAGCGAGATGGTCGTGTTCCACCTCCAGCGCGTCTGGAAGACGGGCGCGTCGAGAAAGGCCTGTACCAGCACGTCGCGCGCGGTATTCGGATGCAGATAGCGGAAGACGTCCGCCAGCGGGAACGAATGCTGCGGCCCCAGCGAGAGCAGCAGCGCATCTTCCGTCGCGGCGGCCTGCAGCTCGAAGTTGAACTGCCGGCAGAAGCGCTTCCGCAGCGCCAGCCCCCAGGCCTTGTTGATCCGGCTGCCGAACGGCGCATGCAGCACCAGCTGCATCCCACCGGCCTCGTCGAAGAAGCGCTCCAGCACCAGCCTCTCCTGCGTGGGGAGCACGCCCAGCGCTCGCCTCCCCTCGGCCAGATACGCCACCGCCTCGGCCGCCGCATGCAGCGGCATGCCCGTCTCCTCGACCAGCCACGCGATCGCTTCCTGCTCGTTATCCAGCAAGGGTTCGATATCCCGCCGCAGGTCGCTCACCGCGCGCGAGAGCTCGTCGCTTCGCGCCGGCGCTTCACCGAGCCAGAAGGGAATGGTCGGCGGTGCGCCGTGAGCGTCCGCCACGCGCACCTCGCCCGGCAGCACCTGCGTGATCAACCACGACGTGTTGCCGAGCTGGAAGACATCGCCGGCCGTGCTCTCGATGGCAAAGTCCTCATTCAGCGTGCCGATGAACGTCTCTTCCCCTTCCAGCACCACGCGGTAATCGGCGATCTCCGGGATCGCGCCGCCCGAGGTCAGCGCCAGCATGCGTGAGCCACGCCGGCCGCGGACACGGCCGTTCACCTCATCGCGATGGACCAGCGCCCCGCGCCGGCCGCGCTTCGTGGTGAAGCCCTCCGCCACCATTTGCAGGACGTCCACGTGCTGCTGCTCCGTCAGCGCGCGATACGGCCAGGCCTGGCGCACCATGGCGTAGAGATCCGGTTCCGCATACTCCTCGCACGAGACCTCCGCCACGAGCTGCTGCGCCAGCACGTCCAGCGGCGCGTCGTGCACCACGATCTGGTCCAGCTCCCCCCGCTTGACCGCCCGCAGCAGCGACGCGCACTCCATCAGGTCGTCGCGCGAGACCGGGAAGAGCCTTCCCTTCGGCAGCCCCGACACCGTGTGCCCCGACCGTCCCACGCGCTGCAACAGCGCTGCGATCCGGTGCGGCGACCCGATCTGGCAGACCAGGTCAACGTGGCCGATGTCGATTCCGAGCTCGAGCGACGCCGTGGCCACGAGCGCTTTCAGCTGTCCGGTCTTGAGGCGCGTCTCCGCATCGAGCCGGTTCTCCTTCGAGAGGCTGCCATGATGCGCCGTGACCGCTACCTCGCCGAGGCGCTCGGAGAGATGCCGCGCCACCCGCTCCGCCATGCGCCGCGTGTTCACGAACACGAGCGTGGTCTTGTGCTCCTCGATCAGCTCCGTCAGCCGGTCGTAATAGTCGTCCCAGACCTCGTGCGACATCACCGCATCCAGCTGCGACCGCGGCGTCTCCAGGGTTAGATCCATGGCCCGGCGGTGCCCTTCATCGACGATGGTGCACGGCTCGTCGCGATCGCCTACCAGATACCGCGCCACCTCCGCGATCGGCTTCTGCGTCGCCGACAGCCCCAGGCGCAGCAGCGGCCGTTCCGCCACCTGCTGCAACCGCTCCAGCGTCAGCGCCAGATGCGCACCGCGGCGCGTCCCGATCACCGCGTGGATTTCGTCGACGATCACCGTCCGCACGGTCCGCAACATGGCCCGGCTCCGCTCCGCGGTCAACAGGAGGTAGAGCGACTCCGGCGTCGTCACCAGGATGTGCGGCGGCGTCCGCAGCATGGCCGCGCGCTCGGACGACGTCGTATCGCCCGTCCGCACGGCCGCCGTGATCCGCGGCGCCGGCATACCCGACTCCTCCGCCAGCTTCCGGATCGCCAGCCGCGGCTCGGCCAGGTTCTTGTGGATGTCCGCGCTCAGCGCCTTCAGAGGCGAGACATACACCACCCGCACTTCATCCGGCAGCGGCGCCTCGAGCCCCTCCTGAAAGAGGTCATCCAGCGCCGTCAGGAACGCCGCCAGCGTCTTCCCCGACCCGGTCGGCGCCGCGATCAGCGTATGCCGCCGCTCGCGGATCGCCGCCCACCCCTGTGTTTGTGCCGGAGTCGGTTCCCCGAGCGTTTCAGCGAACCAGCGTTGGACGGCAGGATGGAACCGGGACAGGG
>JAXDJK010000339.1:0-7408 GCA_034665665.1 Acidobacteriota bacterium | reverse complement strand
GCCGGCCCCCCCCCACAACACCGCCGTTCACCTCGTCGGGGGAGGGGGACGTGGCCTGGCGGCGCGGGGACTGTCGTCGCCGGACGAGCGGCATTGCAGTGCATGATGTGCGTCCATGTTCGTGTGTGAGGAACTGCGTACCGAGACGTGGCAGCCAAACTTTTCGGGGTCCGGACAGGACGATCCCACCTGGACCCGGGTCCTCTGCCGGAACCTCGTCCTCACCAACTCCCTGGAGTGGGTGCAATGGCGGAAGAATCCGGTAGTGGTCGTGCTGTGCGAAGTATGTGGCGATGCTGGTTGCGCGTCGGGAGGCATCGTGCACGTGAGCCGGCTCGATCGCCATGTGCTGTGGTCGGCGCCGCAGGACGACCGCGCGGAGCATGCCGCAGAGTTCCTGAGCAGCCGTGGCGCATTGGCGATTCCGATCGACACCTGGAACGGGTGGCCGGTGCCGCGCGCCGAGCAGCTGGTCCTCGCGAACCATGCGGCGGTCGTGGATGCGTGGGTGCTGGGAGCGGAGCGCACGCCGGCGTCGATCGTGGCGCTGCTGAAGGAGCGCCTCGTCGGCGGTGACACGCTGGAGAAGGATGCGGCCATTGCTCTGGTCGAGCGTGTGCTGGCGGGATATCAGGCGAAGGCTGCCGCACCGTTCGAGCAGCCGCTGCTCTCGATCGCCGATGCAGGCGCGCGGATCGAGACTCTCTACTTCGATGGTCCCCGGGAGCTCGACTGGCCGGCCTTCGCATTCGCCGACGGGACGATTTACCTCGCGCTCGATGGTCAGAGAGCGGCCTGCTACGATGCCGATCGATGGAACTGACGAAGTTCGGTGTTCCTGACACTCCGAATGAGCCGGTGCGACACGCTCGTCCACGACCGGCATGGCGTCATCTTCGCCTACGGACCGGAGCGCGCGTACCGCGAAGTCCTGACGCGTCGCGGATTCCTCGAACAGAGCGTTTCGTACCCCGATCCCCACGTCCACTGGTATCACGCCGCGTTGCTGACGAAGGCGTGTAATGGGACTCGACGTTTACGTCGGTTCGCTCGTCCGCTACTACAGCGGCCATTGGGAGACGATCCTCCAGCGGTCGGCAGGTGAGCATGGCATGCGCGTGGAGGTGATCCGTAGCGGGGAAGCGAAGCGGGGGTGGCTGACGCGGCTTCGCGACAGGTTCGCGCCGAGGAGCAGTGCATCGGTAGCGCGAGCGGTCGGGCGGTGGCAGCAGCAGCTCGCGCGGCAACTCGGTACGCCGGTGAGCTGGCCGGAAGACCCGGACATTCTCTACTTCACCGACAGGCCCGGATGGGACGGTTATGGCGCGCTCCTGCTTTGGGCCGCCTATGAGGAAGTGGCCGATGCCACACGCCCGAAGACGGCGGAAGGCTGGACCGACGACCCGGTCTATTGCGCGGCGACGGAGGCAGCGGGATCGCGGTACCGCCATCTGATGGCGGGTGCGGAGCTCTGGATTCCTGTCGAAGTCCCGGAGCCGCTCGACACCGTCAACCGATGGGAAAGCCGGTTGCAGTCGGGGCCAGCGTCGGACTGCTGCAGGAGCTGGACGAGTTGAATCGCCGCACGTGGCGGGCCGATGATGTGCAGATCGCGCGGTGGCGGCAGGAGGCAGCCGAGCTGGACGCACCACTCGAGACGAGCGCCCAGTTCGGTTTCTCCATCTTCCATGCGCTTGCGCGAGAGTCCGTCCGGCGAAAGCTACCGATGACGCTCGACTATTGATCGAGCATTACAACACCCCTCCGTCCAGCTTCACTACCTCGCCGAGGTTCAGCTCGCGGATGCCGGCTTCCACCTTCTTCAGGTCGCCGACGACGATCCAGATCACCTCGTCGGGGTGGATGAACTTCGTGGCGGCGGTGCTGAGGGCGGATTCGTTGAGGGCGCGGACGTTCTTCGCGTAATTGGGGTAGTAGTCGGCGGGGTAGCCGTAGTTGAGCATCTGGATGGCGGCGCTCTGCAGCGAGGCCAGGGTCTCGAAACGGGCCGGGAGGCGCATGGTCTGGTTGCGCATGATGCTGGCGTATTCGTCGCCCGCAATGGGGCGCTCACCGGCGACGCCGCGGAGCTCTTTCACCACCTCGGCCATCGATTCCTTGGTCTTGTCCGTCTGCACCGGGGCGATCACGAGGAAGGGGCGTTGGCCGCGGGCGTCCATGAGCATGCCGTTCGTGCCGTAGCTCCAGTGCTTGTCGAGGCGGAGGTTGCGGTTGAGGCGGGAGGTGGCCATGCCGCCGAAGTTGCGCATCACGGTTTCGATGGCCAGGTCTTCGGCCTGGCCGCCAGTCTCGGAGACGTGCGCGGCCACGATCACGGACTGCGGGGCGTCGGGTTTGTCGATGAGGTAGACCTTGCGGCCGGCGGTGCGGGCCACGCGATCGATCTTCTTCTTCGGGACGTCACCGGCGGGCCATGACGCGAAGGCGCGCTCGAGCTCCGGGAGGAGCGCTTTCATGGTGGTGTCGCCAGCCACGATGAGGGTGGCGTTGTTGGGGCGGAACCAGGTGTGGTGCCACGAAACGAGATCGGCGCGCGTCAACGACTGCACGGTCTGTTCGTAGCCGGAGCCGGTGCCGGGATTGCCGTAGGCGTGGCCTTCGCCGAAGAGCAGGCGGGGGACGACGCGCAGGGCGGCGGCCACGGGCTGCACTTTCTCCTGGGCGATCTGCGCGATGCGATTGCGTTTTTGGAGCGCGACCATCTCCTCCGGGAAGGCCGGGTGGAGGATGACGTCGGCGTAGACGTCGAGCGACGAACGCAGGTTCATCGGCAGCGCCTGCATGCGCACCAGGGAGAGGTCGAGCGTGCTGCCGGGCAGGAGCCGTGCGCCGAGGGCATCGAGGGCGTCGACGATCTGGAAGGCGTCGCGCGTCTTCGTCCCTTCTTCGAGCAGCTCGACGGCCAGCGACGCGGCGCCGGCTTTGGACGCGGGGTCGGAGGAGTAGCCGGCATCCACGGCCAGGTTGAAGTCGACGATGGGCGCACTGTGGCGCTCGAGCAGCATGACCTTCAGACCGTTGGCGAGCTTCGCGGTCTGCACTGCGGGGAACTGCACTTCCGGCGCGGCGCCGAGTGCGGGCAGAACCTTGCGATCGACGTCGCTCTTGCCAGCGGCCACCTGCGGGTACGGATTGACGTAGAGGGTGTAGTGATTGGCGTCGAGCCAGCGCTTCGCGGCGGCCTTCACGTCGGCGGGCGTCGCTTTGGCGGTGTTCTCGAGCCGCGTCAGGTAGAAGTCGGGATCGCCGCCGAAGGTGGCGCTTTCGGCGAGGACGTCCGAGCGTCCGCCGAACCCGCCGAGGCGCTCGATGCCGCGGACGTAGTCGGCCAGCGCGCGGCTCTGCGCCCGCTGCAGTTCGTCGGCGGTCGGGCCGTTCTTCACGAGCTCCGCGAGGATGGTATCGATCTCCTTCTCGACGACGGCGGGGTCGACGCCGTTCTTCACGGACGCCGAGACGATGAAGTCGCTGGAGATCTCCTTCTCCCAGACGGAGGCGGAGACGTTGGTGACCAGCTCTTTTTCGTAGACCAGGCGGCGGTCCAGGCGGGCGCTCTTGGAGCCGGAGAGGACGCTGCCGGCCAGGTCGAGGTACTGCAGGTCGCGGTTCTTCCATGCCGGCGCGCGGTAGACGCGATAGATGCGCGTCTGCGGCACGCGGTCCTGCATCGTGTCGCGGATGTTGCGGTCGAGGGCCGGGATCCACTCCTGCGTCTGGCGCAGCGGCGGGCCGGGAGGAATGCTGCCGAAGTACTTCTTCACCAGGGCCAGGGCCTGCTCGCCGGTGATGTCGCCGGCGAGGGCGATCACGGCGTTATTGGGACCGTAGTAGGTGCGGTACCACTCCTTGATGTCGTCCAGCGAGGCGGCGTTGAGGTCGTCCATGCTGCCGATGGTCGACCAGGAGTAGGGGTGGGAGTAGGGGTAGATGGTCTCGGTGATCTGGCTGAAGGCGCGGCCGTAGGGCTGGTTCTCGCCCTGGCGCTTTTCGTTCTGGACGACGCCGCGCTCCCGCTCGAGCATCTCCTTGGAGATGTTGCCGGCCAGGTAGCCCATGCGGTCGGCCTCGAGATAGAGCGTGCGCTCGAGGGCGGAGACGGGGACGTCCTCGAAGAAGTTGGTGCGGTCGGTGGAGGTGGTGCCGTTGCGGTTGTTGGCGCCGAGGTCGTCCATCGCCTCGCGGAAGCCGTGCGGATAGTTCTCGCTGCCGTTGAAGAAGAAGTGCTCGAAGAGGTGGGCGAACCCGGTCTTGCCGCGCTTTTCGTTGCGCGAGCCGACGTGGTACCAGAGGTTGACGCCGACGATGGGGACGCTGTGGTCTTCGTGGACGAGCAGGGTCAGCCCGTTGTCGAGGATGTACTTCTGATGGGGGATGCGGAAACGGTCACGCTCGAAGATCATCTTCTTCGCGTCCTTCGCTTGCTCCTTCGGTGCCGGTGCCGCGGTGAGGATGGCGGCGCTGCAGAGCACTGCGAGGATGACGAGAATTCTTGCGCGCATGAGGTTCTCCTGTCGGTGTCACGTTCGTGAATGAAGGCCGATTGTAGAGAACGTACGGCAGAAGAATTGGTTCCAGTGACGAGGGGGCGGTTTTCGGGGATGAAGCGCCGTTCCGGAGAAAGCCCCGGGGCTCGTACCGGAACGGCGCGGCGGAGCGCGGGCGGGACGCCCATACGCGCTCCGATTGCATAGACACCCGCCGCGGACGCTCTGAGAAAGCCCCCGGAGGGGGCTCGTACGGTAGCCGGTGGTGCGCGAAGACGCACCACCGGAGCGATCGCGTCCCCCACGTTTTCGACCCCGGCAGGGGTCGCGGAGATGGCGCGATTTACGCGACCCCTGCCGGGGTCGATCTTTGGGCCCTTCGTGAGCCGGTGGTGCGTCTTCGCGCACCACCGGCTACCGTGCGTGCCCCCTCCGGGGGCGAACACCGGACGGCGGCGCTTCTGCGCGCGTGGGCGCTACACCGCGCTGAGCCAGGTGGTGCCGCTGGCGGCGTCGTCGGCGGTGCGGACGCAGTTGCGGCCGGAGTGTTTGGCGGCGTAGAGGGCGCGGTCGGCGGCGGCGACGAGGTCGTCGGTGGAGACGCCGGCGGTGGGGATGATGGAGGCCACGCCGCAGCTGGCGGTCATGCGGCGGGCGCCGTGATCGTAGGGGATGCCGAGGCGCTCGATGCCTTCGCGCAGGGTGTCGGCCACGATGACGGCGCCGTCGCAATCGACGGCCGGGAGGAGGATCGCGAATTCTTCGCCGCCGTAGCGGGCCACCACTTCGCCGCTGCGGCGGATGGTCTCGCCGAGGAAGCGGCCCACGCGATGGAGGCAGGCGTCGCCGGCGGGATGGCCGCGGCGGTCGTTGAGCTCCTTGAACGCGTCGAGATCGAGCAGGATCAGCGCGAGCGGGTGCTCGCGGCGGCGGGCCCGGTTCCATTCGTCCGCAAGGGCACGCTGGAAGTAGCGGCGGTTGGCGATGCCGGTCAGGTCGTCCGCGAGCGAGAGCGCTTCCAGCCGCTCGTTGGCCTGCTCGAGCAGCTCGACCGTCTGCTGCAGCTGCGCGGTCTGCGCGGCCACGCGGGCGCGCAGACGTTCGGCCTGGCGGCGCAGGGAGCGCGTGCGCAGCGCGATCAGCAGCACCACGGCGCTGACGGCCAGGAGTGCCCAGAGCAGGTGGGCCCAGGCGGTGCGGTACCACGGCGGGCGCACGGTGAAGCGCCAGGTGGTCTCGGGACCCGGCGTGGTGGCGGAGCCGCGGGCGCGAAGGCGGAAGGTGTAGTCGCTGGCGCCGAGGTTCGTGAAGTCGATGAACGGCTCGGACGACCAGTTCGACCAATCGCCATCGATGGGATCGAGCCGGTATTGATAGAGCACGCCGGGCCGGTACGAGGCGGGGGCGAATTCGATGCGGATGCGGCGGAAGTCGTGGCGCAGCTCCGGCGCCTGCGTCCCTCGCACGGGCGTGCCGTCGTAGAGCACGTGGCTCTCACCAGCGACGACGCGACGCACGAGCGCGGAGGGCGGTGCAACGGCGGCCGGCGCGGCGGATGGCTCGTAGCGGAACAGGCCTTTGTCGGAGGCGAACCACACTACGCCGTCGGCCATGGTGCGGACGTTCTGGATGTCCGAGGCGGTCACGGAGACCAGCGGCTGCGCTTCGGCCGCATAGCGGCTGCCGTTGCGGCGCACGACCCGCGGCGGCGTGGAGTTGATCCAGATGTCGCCGCGTGCGTCTTCGGCGATGCCGAAGAATCCGCGCGGCGCATTGACATGTCCGAGGAGGGGATCGGGCTCGAGCCGTCCCTCGGCCGAAGCGTGCAGGATGCGGCCATGGCTGGCGTCGACGAACAGCACGCGACGGCCGGCGAAGAAGGCGTTCATCTCGCCGCTGCCGATCTGGCGGATGACCGGCTTGGCCGCGCGCTTCGACCCGCGCTCCACACGCAGGATGCCGTTGAAGACCGTGCCGCACCAGAAGACGTTCGGGTCGTGGGCATCTTCGACGACGGACGAGAGGTACTCATGGCCCGTCGGGATGACACCCTGCCATTGCCAGGTGCCGGCTGCATCGCGACGCAGCAGGCCGATGCCTTCCCGTACGGCGGCGAGCACGAGAGACGGATCGTGGCGCGAGCGCACGAGGTCCGAGATCTCGACCTCGGTGCTCGGGATGACCTCGGGCACGCCGTCGGCCCGCAGCCGGTAGATGCCTTTGGATGTGGCTACGAGCAGATCGCGATCGATCGACAGCATTTTCCACGCGCCGCCGGTGATGCCGTTGATGTGCTGCGCGCCGTTCTGGTCGAAGACGAAAAGGCCGTGCGAGGTGGTCGCATAGAGGCGGCCCTCGTGGCGGACCACGTCGCTCGCGGCGCCGGGCAGGCCGAGGCGGCCGTCGAAGAGCGTCACCGGAGAACCGAGGTCGATGCGGACGATCGGCCCTTCCATCGGCAGCCAGAGCGATCCCTCGCGGTCGGCGAACGCACCGGCCAGGATGGCGTCGGGGAGCCCGGCGGCGCCGGCGATGATCTGCTCGATGTCGCCGTTCGGATAGAGCAGCAGCAGACCGCTCTCGCGGGTGGTGATGACGATGCGGCCGTCGCGCAGCCGCGTGCTGCCGCTGATGAGCGCATCCTTGAGAAAGGCCGAGGCGGCGGGAGCGAAGGGGGTGGCCACTCCGTTGCGCAGCTCGACCAGGCCCTGGTCGCGGACCACGGCCAGGAGGGAGCCATCACCGCGCGGGATGACGGTGAAGACCCGGCCGGCCACGGGCGTCGGTTCGATCCGGCCGGTGCGGGTATCGAAGCGTTGCAGGCCGCTCGGACCGGTGAGGTAGAGCTGCTGGCCATCGGCGCGGCAGCGGCGCGGGCCGGTTGCCGTGGCATGCGTGGAGGC
>JAXDJK010000338.1:0-7073 GCA_034665665.1 Acidobacteriota bacterium | reverse complement strand
CCCACGCACAAATTTGGTTTCGGGCGGTATACGGTCACACTGACCATCGTTGTACAGACCGGAACCAAGAGCGCTTTTATTGGGTTTTCATCGGACCCGATCGTCCGGACACCGACGAACGTTTCCTTCACCGTTCCGACCCCTCGCCCGACCGCGGGCGAGCCGACGGTATTCACCGCTTCTGCGTACTCAGGCTCCCCCATTACGGGATGGATCTGGAGATTTGATGACGGCACACCTGCAACCGTCGCCACATCGCCGACGACAACCCATACATTCAAAAATGCGGGCACCTACAACGTCAGTCTATCTGCGTCAAACACCTGGGGTCCGTCCGTCTCAGTCACCCGTACGGTCACAGTCGCGCCGCGTGCACTGCAGCCCTTCAGCATGATCGTCCCCGTTGTGGCTCATACAGCGGGATCGAACGGCAGTTTCTGGAAGACGGACGTGCATGTCTTCGCGTCGCCCCCGTCCACTGCACCGGTCATCCTGAACCTCGACTTTCGCGGCGTGCGCAAATCGTCCGTGACCGATGCGACCACATTCGTCGCCCGCGACATTCTCGCCAGCGTCACGAACGAGGAGACCGGCGGCATTCTGCGCATCAGCGGTGTCGGGTATGTCCCTCCCACGGTCTGGACGCGCACCTACAACACGAGCAGCGGCGGAACGTTCGGACAGGCCATCCCGGTAGTCGCGCCGGTGACCGCCACGAGCGCCGGTTCCTCCTCACCGCTGATTCTCGGCGGGATCGAGGACAACAACCGATTCCGGACGAACCTCGGCCTGGCCAATCTTTCCGACACGGAGCTCACCGTCAGGATCGATGCAATCCGGCGGAACGGCATCGTCGGGACCACGCAGGTGGTCGTGGCCGCTGCATCGCTGGTGCAGTTACCTCTCGGCTCGCTCGTCTCCGGCGTCACCGGTCCCGATCCCTGCGGTCTGCGGATCACCCCGAAAAACAGCACCGCTCTGTACGCGTACGCATCGGTCATCGATGCCGTCACGAACGATCCGACCTTCATCAGCGCGGTACCCGAAGACGAGCTCACCGAATCCCAGTTGCTCGTTCCCGGGATGGGACACGTCGGCGCGTGGCGCAGCGATCTCTTCCTCTTCAACTCCCAGGAGCGCCTGGTCAAGGTGAAACTGGAGTATTTCGATGACCAGGGCAAGAGCCGCAGCGTCGCGGAAGACGTCACACTCACTCCGGGCGAATCGGTGACGCTGCGTGACGCGGCCTGGAACGCGGCCTTCTCTCCCCGCCTGTCGTCGGACATCACCGGAACCATCCAGGTGACCGTGCTGGCCGGGCCGCGGCCCTTCCTGTTCGGCCGCACGTACAACCAGCAGTCCGCCGGCACCTTCGGCCAGGGCATCGCACCCGTGGACATGCGCGAGGCAAACGTCGTGCGTGGCGGGAAAGCGGCCCTGGCGGCCGTGCTCGAGAACACGAATGCTTATACGAACCTCGGCCTGACCACCGTCGGAATGGCCGAGGTGAAAGTGACCCTGCTCCATCCCGGCGACACCAGAGCTCTCGGATCGCAAACCTTCACGATCGGAGGAAACGGGTCCCGGATCATCCCGAACATCGTCCGCCTGCTCCACCCCACCGCCACGGAGGGCTCGCTGCAGGTCGAGCTGGTGAGTGGAACAGCGGTCTGGGCGTACGCATCGCTGGTGGATCGGAAAACCGCCGACCCCGAGTACGTTCCGGCCGTGGTGATCCCGTAGAATGCGGGGATCCATGATGACGGTTCGCACCTCAATTCTGGCGGTGCTCGGCGTTTTCCTGCTCACCGCGAGCGCCGCCGCGCAGAACTGCCCTCCGGCGGAGGCAGTGTTCATCGACGCTGACTGTCAAGGCTTCTGCACCGCGGGCACGGCCATCACCTTCACCGCGCTGACGTTCCCCGGATCACCGCAAGCCTGCTGGACGTTCACGTGGGACTTCGGCGACGGCACGCCTCTCGTCCAAGGGGTCGTCGTTCATCACACCTTTGCACGGGAGGGACCGTTCCAGGTCAGGTTGATCGTCTCCTCCGGCGGCCCCGCGAGAATAGCGACCCTGACGATCTCGCTCATCGGATCGCAGCCGACGCCTCCGGAATTCGTCATCGCCATCCCGACACCGCGTCCTACGGTCAATGTCGCCGTCCTCTTCGTGGCTAGCGTGAACATCAGCTCACCTCTTACAGAGTGGTCGTGGAACTTCGGTGAAACCTCCGAGACCGAGCCATTCACGACCACCGCGACGCATCAATACAAGAAACCCGGGACGTATCCGGTCACCGTTCGAGCGCGAAACTCGGCGGGGTTCGGCAGCGCCACTCGATTCGTGACCGTCGCGCCGGCCGGGCCGCAGACCTTCACCCTGACCGCACCGGCCGCACACGTCCCGGGCAGTGGCGGCAGCGTTTGGAGAACCGATCTGCACTTGTTCATGCCGGAGCCTGGGACTGCTCCTTTCGACATTGAGCTGGAGCTGTCTGGCGTCAAACGGACGCTCTCTATCCCCTCCGCGACCTACGTCCTTCGTGATGTCCTGACAAACGTCAGCGGGGCAGATAGTGCCGGACTGCTGCACGTGAGCGGTACGTCGCTCGGGGCTCCGCAGGTCTGGACGAGAACGTACAACGTCAGCGGCAACGGATCCTTTGGCCAGAGTATCCCTGCACTCTCTGCTGCCGCGACTGCTGCTCCGGCCGGCGGACCTCTTCTTCTCGGCGGTCTCGAAGACAACGCGCGATTCCGCACGAATCTCGGCCTGGTGAACCTCGGCACGATACCGATCGACGTGACCATCACCATCGTCGGCCGCTCACTGCCGCCGGTGCATCACGTCATCCCGCCAGGAACGCTCCTACAGGAAAATCTCGCGGCTGGCGGCGACACGCCTTTCGGCGTCAGGATCGACACGACCGACCGGCGAATGCTGTACGCCTACGCGTCGATGATCGATGCCGACACCAATGATCCAACGTTCATCGAAGCCATGCCGCTCGATCAACTGACAACGAAGGACACGCTGTTCGTCCCCGGTGTCGGAAAAGTCGGTACGTGGCGGAGTGACTTGATGCTCTTCAATCCACATTCCGACTCCGTCTCACTCTCGATCGACTACATCGATGATTCAGGAAACAGCATCGCGCGCGCGCCGCTATTCCTCGCTCCCGGCGAATCGAAGACCTTGCACGACGTCACGTCCAACCCGCTGTTTGAACCGGCCATCACGGGCAACACCATCGGCGCGGCCCGAATCTCCGCGACCGGCAATGTCATCCCCTTCGTATTCGGCCGTACCTACAACCAGCAGCCTGCAGGCACGTTCGGGCAGGGAATTGCATCCATTGGCGCGAGGACGGCGAAGCTCGAGCTCGGGAGGAAGGCGGTACTGGCGGGCGCGCTGCAGGACGATCGAACGTATACCAATCTCGGGCTCTTTTCCCGGGCGAGCGGCCCGTCGGTGGTCAGGATCACCCTGCTTCGCGACGCGGACCGCGCGCCACTCGGAACCCTCTCGTATCCCATCGGTCCCGGTTGCTCACGCATTCTCGAGCAGGTGATGCTGCGCATCGATCCGACCGCCACGGCCGGAACGCTGCAATTCGAGCTCGAGCGCGGCGGTCCCGTCTGGATCTATGGCTCGCTCGTCGACCGCGTGACGAAAGATCCGGAGTACGTGCCGGCAACGCTGCTGCCATGAGTCGCGGTGCGACGGTCATCGTATTGCTGGCGATCGCCGCGGCGGCGGCAGGGCAGGAGGAACCGCGCGTGGCGCGCGAGGGGTTTGCCACGCTGGTCGGAGCTGGCGCGCGCGCCAGCGGAATGGGCGGCGCGTTCACGGCCATCGCGGATGACGCAACAGCCGCCTCGTGGAACCCGGCCGGTTTGGCGCAACTGCGGCAACCGGAAGTCTCGCTAGTCTACGACTCCATCGACACGGACCGTACCTCCCGCTCCCTCCTCCACTACGCGATCGACCTCCCGTCCCTCGGTGTGCAGAGCATCATCTACCAGACCGACACGCCGAACCTCGCAGCTTCCCGCTCCAGCGACATCGGGTTCGCATCCGCGACCATGCCGCTCGGCAACTCCGTCATCGAGATCTCCGCCCGCAGGCTGGCCAGGTTCCCATCGTCCGTGGCGGAACGCCGCTTCACGAACGTGACTGAGCTCGGCGGCGTGGTCCGGCAGAGCCAGACCGTCGAGCGCTCCGTGATCACAAATGGCGGCAGTATCGACGACTACGCGGTCAGCGGCGCACGATCCATCAAACGCCTCATGATCGGCGCCTCGGTAGGCTGGCTCCGCGGCGGAATCGCTGAGACCGCCGATCTCGCCGACGCTTCCCCGAGTGCTGCCTACAGTTCCCGCACAACCTTTGCGCACGAGTTCTCCGGAGTCCATGCGGACGTCGGCATCCTGTATGACCTCGGCGGCGGATTGACCGCTGGCGCGGTCTATCGGTCCGGATTCTCCACGGCCCTCCGCTACCGCTCGTCCTCCCGCATGGTCAACGGAAGCACGGCGGCAGAATCAGAGACGGAGGGCCATTCGCGCATCCGGTGGCCGCACGGATTTTCGCTCGGCCTCGCGGCGAAGCTGCCCTACCGGCTCACGCTCGCGGCCGACTACTCCCGCACGCGGTGGTCGGAGGCAGGAGTGGATCGCGTCGACCTCGCGTCATTCGCCACCGATGCCACCGGTGTGACCCGACCGGCTGTCGAAACGCTTTACAACGTCGGCTACCCTTATCTCACGCCGGCCTTGCAGCATGACACCGGCAGCCTGCGCTTCGGCGCCGAGACCTCCCTCGGCAACGGCATGCTGCGCTGGTTGTTCCGGGCGGGATGGTTCACGGAGGACCAGATCGTCAACGGCTGGGGGTCGCTCAATCAGCCGCGGCATGATGGCTATTCGGGCGGGATCGGTGTGACGGCCGGGCGCCATCTCCAATTCGATGCCGCCTATGTGGTGACGCGCGGCACGGACAACTATCGGGTCGAGGCCCCGCTCCTTCCCGACAGCTTCGCCACGTTGTCGACCGATTCGCGGCGGCTCATTCTCTCGGCCATCGTGAGGTTCTGACATGCGCCGCGCCATCGTTCTCATCGTGCTCTCGCTCTGCGGCCCTCTGCTGCACGCACAACAGGACGTGGCCATCGCCAAGCAGGGCTTCGCCACGCTCCTCGGCGTCGGTGCCCGTGCGAACGCCATGGGCGGCGCGTTCATCGCCATCGCGGACGACCCGACCGCCGCGTCGTGGAATCCGGCAGGACTGGCGCACATCAGCCGGCCCGGTGCAGCCGCCGTGTGGGATGAATTTCGCGGCGAACAAACGACCGGCTTCCGCTTCGTCACCGCGGTGGACGATCCGGCGCGGAGTACCGTCTACACGCTCGAGTCCCTGACGCCGGAGCGGGCCGAGACCAGGATTGCGGGCCCCAATTTCATCTCCATCGTCCAGCCGATCGATCTTCGCTGGCATTTCGTGGCCCAGGCCAGCTATCGCGGCATCGGGCGCTTTCCCTCGTCGAAGACCGAGAACGACGTCCTCCTGACGCAGAACATCGACGGCCGCATCACCGAGGAGCGGGCGCACGATCTCACCGACATCACCTCCACCGGCGGGATCGATGCGTACACGCTAAGTCTGGCCGTGGAGCCAGCCGGCCGGAAGTTCCGGGCCGGGTTGTCGCTGAACCTCGTCGACGGTTCGGCCACCACCCGCTTCTATACCGCGCAGACCAGCACCACCACCTCGAGCTGGGATGCTTCGACCTTCGACTACACATTCCGGATGGTCACGGTGGACGCGGGAGTCCAGTACGACGTGGACGAGCTCGTGACCATCGGCGCCGTCTACCACGGTGGCGGGGCGGCGCGTGCCGACATCACGAACGAGCGGCAGATCGCGTTCGCCTCTCCGACACTGCAGCGCACCATCACCAGTCCACTGGCACGGGCCACGGCATCGACGAAGCTCCACTGGCCGCACGCCTTCGGGTTCGGCGTTGCGTACCGGGTGCCGGGACTCCCGCTGGTCGTCTCCGGCGACTACTCGTTGACCAGCTGGAGCGGAGCCTCGGTCGACGCCGTGCCGCGCGTCGATTTCGCGCTCTCGCCGGACGGCACGCGCTACGTCCCCACCATCAGCACCGCGCGCGACGCCGGCTACCCCTACTTCACCGCACCGTATGGTACGCAGCACGATGCAGCCAGCATCCGTGCGGGCGCGGAGTACATCCTGCGCGCGGGCGAGCGCAGCACGGTTCCGCTGCGCGCGGGGTACTTTGTCGAGGATCAGATCCTCAACAGCTGGGCCGGAGCAGGCGCACCGAAGTACCGCGGCATCACGTGCGGCGTCGGGCTGACGCTCGGCAATCACGTGCAGTTCGACCTGGCGGGCGTGTTCACCAGCGGCAAAGAGCAGTATTCGCCGCCGCCGTTCTTACGGAGCGCCGAGACGTTCGGACGCGTCGATGTCTCGACCCGCCGGATCATCCTTTCAACGATCATTCAGCTGGGTCAGCGCCACTGACGTCCGAGGCACCTCAAAGTCTCATCCCGGAGCCGAAGCTCCTCCCTCCTGCTTATAGCGCCCTGCCGTACCGCTTCGTCATATTCTTGTTTTGCCGCCTCACAGTCACCATGGTTCGCCAATGCCCACGCCATGTAGAAATGCGGGATGTACGCTTCCGGAAGCGGCCCGTTGACGCCGACGGAGCCTTTGTGATCGGGTTTCCACGCAATGGCCGTGTTCAGGGCCCTGACTACGGTCTCCCAGTCGCGGCGGTTGTATGCCCTCATCGCCTCTCGATACGAGGCGTCCCACGTGCCGTAGTTGAGTTGACGGAGTCGAGTACGCGCGTCGGATACATGAGTACCGCCTGGATACCAGCGCAAATAGTCGAGCACATCATCCGCGGAGCGACTCTCTCGGACCCTCTCCCATAGGGCATCGTCGGCCGTCAATCGGGGCGTCACCAGTTCCGTCGCCACACGCACGCTGGGAACACGTGCGCTGCAAGTCTCCTTTCGAGAGGTGATCACGAAGTCCC
>JAXDJK010000337.1:0-4428 GCA_034665665.1 Acidobacteriota bacterium | reverse complement strand
GCAGGAAAGCCCGGCGGCCGAGGAGCTGGCCGATCTCAGAAGCAGTCGTATCGGCGGCGGCAGTGGCCAGCGAGGCGATGCCCATGCAAAGCGGCAGGATCTCCAGCTCCGTCGCACCGTAGACGCTGCGTGCGAGCCGAGAGACAGCGATCGCGCAGATCGCGGCCACGCCGACGTTCGAGAACGCGTGGCTGAACCCGCGCCGGCCCCCCTCCTCCTGCGCCAGGCCGAGCCTGGACTTGCGCTGATAGCCGAGCTTCGTCGTCAGCGTGCCGAGGACGAAGAAGGCCAGCAGCGCGACATAGAGCGGCCATCCTCCGCCGAGGATCAGGATCGCGCCGAGCAGCCAGCCGCCGATCGCGCCAGAGATGTTCACGCTCTTCGCGAAATAGCCCACCAGCGCCAGCACGCCATTCACGATCAGCCACGGCACCGTATTCGGCCACACGGCATACGGTGCGAGCGGCACGATCCCGAGGATCACCAGGGCCGCGGCCGAGGCAAACGGCACCGTTACGTTGTCATCCACGCCGAGAGTCAGCGACTCTACGACCGCCGCCACCAGCGCCGCCAGCACGATCACCCACGCATGGCGGTACTCCATCCAGAAACCGACCACCACGCCGGCGACGGACGCGCAGACGAAGAACGCCAGCAGCCCGCCCCAGCTCTTCTCGCCATTCCATGGCAGCGGCGCGATCCGCATGGCTTTCCCGGCCAGCGACGCCACTCCGTCACCGAACGCCAGAAACGCCCAGCCGATGGCCGCGATGTACAGCGCGTTCCGGAACACCAGGATCAGCGCCAGCACCATCAGCGGATACAGCACGATCCCGGCGTCGAAGCCCCGCTCGTGCCGCGAAACGTGCTTCCCCACCACGCGATGCAGCACCAGCCAGTTGCCCAGCACCGCCGTCGCCGCCACCAGCGCCGCGGCCCACCAGGGCAGCCATTTCAGGGCGAAGGCGAAGAGGCCGAAGGAGATGTGGAGGGACTTTCTCAGCGATTCATTTGCGACGTGCATCGGGAGGGCTGATGTTAACGGGGAAATGCTTGAACGCAGAACGCAGAGCGCAGAACGATGAATTGAGAAAGGGGAACGGGAGGTGGCCGGCCTCCCTTTCTTCATTCATCGTTCTGCGCTCTGCGTTCTGCGCTCTGCGTTCTGCGTTCAAGCCTCTCTCCCCGTTCCTCTACAATGCCCGCCGCAATGCCACCGCCCGCCGCACACCCGCCACCACCCCGCCCCCTCCTCTCCGTAATCGTCCCCTGCTACAACGAGCGGGCCACGGTGGCGGAGCTGCTGCGGCGGGTGCGCGAGGTCCCGATCGACAAAGAGATCCTGGTCATCGACGACCAGTCCACCGACGGCTCGCGCGACGTCGTGGCCAACCTCGCCAAAGAATGGCCGGAGATCCGGCAGATCCTCCAGCCCGTGAACCACGGCAAAGGCGCGGCCATCCGGCGCGGCATCGAAGAAGCGCGGGGCGACATCGTCCTGATCCAGGACGCCGACCTCGAATACGACCCCGAGGAGTATCCCAAACTCATTCAGCCCATCGTCGATGGACATGCCGACATCGTCTTCGGCTCCCGCTTCGCCGGCTACCCGCGGCGGGTGATGCTTTTCTGGCACCGGATGGGCAACACCTTCCTCACCTTCCTTTCCAACATGACCACCAACCTCGACCTCACCGACATGGAGACCTGCTACAAAGTCTTCCGCCGCGAGGTCATCCAGTCGATCAAGCTCAACTCCAACCGTTTCGGCATCGAGCCCGAGATCACCGCCAAGCTGGCCAAGCGCGGCTACCGCATCTACGAAGTGCCCATCTCCTACTACGGCCGCGACTACTGGGAAGGGAAGAAGATCAACTGGAAGGACGGCTTCAACGCCCTCTGGACCATCTTCCGCTACGGCCTCTTCTTCGACCACAAGAGCGAGCCGCGCAACTTCACCCAGATCCGCCGCCGCGGGCGCCTGCGCCGCTACAACCGCTGGGTCTGGGACCGCCTGCAGCCGTACGTCGGCCAGCGCGTGCTCGAGGCGGGCGCCGGCAGCGGGGCCATGACCCGCTTTCTCTACGGCCGGGAGCTGATCGTGGCCAGCGACCGCGAGATCGCCTACGTCGACCGGCTGCGCAACGCCTTCCACCGCCGGCCGGGCATCCAAGTCGAGCGCTGCGATCTCGAGTCCGACGACTGCCTGGCCCTGAAGGAGCACCGCTTCGACACCGTCACCCTCATCAACGTCCTCGAGCAGACCACCGACGACAGCGGCGCGCTTCGCCGCGCCTTCCAGCTCCTCGAGCCGGGCGGGCGCGTGCTGGTCTTCGTCCCCGCCGATCCGGCCCTCTTCGGCTCCATCGATCGCGCCATCGGCCACCAGCGCCGCTACACGAAAGAAGACCTGGTCGGCAAGCTCACCGCCGCAGGTTTTACTGTCGAGGAGGCCGCGTATCAGAACCGCGTGGCCCGCCTGGCCTGGCGCCTCAACGCGAAGCTCCTGCGCCGCAACGCCCTCCCCTCCGGACAATCGCGCATCTTCGACTCTCTCGTCCCGCTCTTCCGCGCGCTCGATGGCAAGGCGCCGCGCAAGGGTCTCAGCCTCATTGCCATCGGAAGGAAGCCCTCATGAGCCGCGCCGCGGTGATCCTCGCGGGAGGCGCCGGTACGCGTCTCCGTCCCCTCTCGTCCGACGAAAATCCGAAGCAGTTTCTGAATCTGTTCGACGGCAAGTCGCTCCTGCAACTGACCTGGGACCGCCTGGCGCGCTTCCTCCCGGCCGAGGCGATCTACGTCTCCACGAACGTGCAATACGCCGACAAGTGCCGCGAGCATCTGCCGCTCATGCCGCACGACAACGTGCTGACCGAGCCGGCGCGCCGCAACACCGCCCCAGCCATCGCGCTCTGCACGTTCGCCATCGAACAACGCCTCGGGCCGTGCACGGTCTCGTTCGTGGCCTCCGATCACTACATCGGCGATGTGCCGGAGTTCGTGCGGGTGCTGCAACACGCCTACGACTTCGCCGAAAGTCACGACATGCTGATGACCGTAGGCATCCATCCGACCGAGCCCGAGACCGGCTACGGCTACCTTCGCCTCGGCGAGCCGCTCGACGGCGAGGTCGTGCGCGTCGCCGAGTTCGTCGAAAAGCCCCACCTCACCCGTGCCGAGGAGTTCCTGCGCGCCGGCAACTACATCTGGAACGCCAGCATGTTCGTCTGGCGCACCGATGTCTTCCGCCGCGAGCTCGAAGCCGCCGCGCCGGAGATCGGACGTGTGTCGTTCGAGACGTACGAGTCGATGCCCTCGATCTCCATCGATTACGCGCTCATGGAGAAGGCCCCGCAGGTGGCCACCATCCGCGGCGATTTCGACTGGTCAGACGTGGGGAGCTTCGCGGCGCTCCGCAAAGTAGGCGTGCAATTACCGCCAGATTTGCCCTAAGCAAAGAGCTCGCGCCCGGCCAGGTCACGCCTCTTCGATCTCGGCGAGCATCTCGATCTCCACGCACGCGCCGAACGGAAGTTGCGCCGCGCACATCGCCGTCCGCGCGTGCATTCCTCGCTCGCCGAAGAGCTGCACGAACACTTCCGAGGCGCCATTCGCCACGACGTGGGGCTCGGTGAAGTCGGCGGTGCCGTTGACCAGCACCAGCAGGCGGACGATCTGCTTCACGCGGCTCAGGTCTCCGGCTGCCGCATGCAGCGTCGCCAGCAGCTCGATGGCCACGCCGCGCGCCGCCTCCTGCCCATCGCGGACGGTCAGTTCCCGTCCGAGCTTGCCCGACCAGACCGCGCCCTCTTTCTTCGCCAGGCGTCCTGAGATCGCCACGAGATTTCCCGTGCGCACGTAGGGCGCAAAGATCGGCGTGTAGCCGTTGACGACCGGGGGCGGCGCGTCCGGCAGAACGATGTTCAATGCCGCGAGACGCTCTGCGATGTTCGCGGTCATGCAGCGCTCCGATGCAGCTCGTCGATCAGCATGCCGATCTGTTCCGGTGAATTGAAGAGATGTGGCGCAACGCGAATCTTTCCCTGCCGCAAACTGACGACGAACTTCGCCGCGCGCAAGCGGTGATAGAGCACTGCCGTCGCATCGGGCGAGCCGGCGGTGAATGAGCCGAACACGCCGCGCGCCTTCCGGTCCAGCGGACTGGCGGGCGCGCAATGTGGCGGCAGCCCTTCGAACAATGAATCGAGGAGGTCGAGACCGTGCCGCAGCACCGCCTGCGGTCCGATCCGGAGGACGAGATCGATCGAGGCGCGGAACGCCGCGAGGTTGAGATTGAAGTGCGTCGCCGATTGCGCGGCGTCGAACCGTTTGGCCGCACGCGACGGCTCCGGACGCTCGAACTGCAGCGACGCGAAGTCGTCGAAGGGCTGCCCCGTCCAGTAGAACGGTCCCGGCAGTAGCTCGTCT
>JAXDJK010000336.1:0-3681 GCA_034665665.1 Acidobacteriota bacterium | reverse complement strand
GAATCCAGAATTCGATGTCTCGCCGTGCCGGAGCCCGGCCTTCGTGAATCAGGCGGTGCAGTGCGGCGTTGACGGAACTGCTGGTGGAAAACCATCGCGCGACATCGTCGTCGATGCCTACGCGCTGGATGTAGCGCGGCGGAACGCGGGCGTCGTCTCGGATCATCAAAGCATTTTTGTATTGCCTTCCGCGATGAGCGTGCGCAACGCGGCGTTGATGGCTTCATCGTCAGGGAAGTAGCGGATGAGATCCAGTTCCACGCTGACCTGGGTCTCAGTGGTGGGCCCGAAGTTTAGCCACGGAACGGGAATCGGGTTCCAGTTCGACATGTCGTACTCGGCAGGCGGTTCGTAGTCGTCGAGCACGGCCTGCGGAATCCAGAATTCGATGTCTCGCCGTGCCGGAGCCCGGCCTTCGTCGATCAGGCGGTGCAGTGCGCGATTCACGGATTCACTCGTGTGAAACCGGTCCGCAACGTCGTCATCAATCCCGACGCGCTGAATATAGCGTGGCGGGACGCGTACTTTGTCGTCGCTTCGTGAGGGGTGTGGTTCTTCTCGATCGCGAATCATGTCTCCACGCATATAACGTCTCCTTTCTGCAGCCGTTGCCTCACGTGCACTGATCAGCCATTCCTCGTCGTCTCGAATGGCAAACGAGATAAAGAGAATCTGCCCCCACCCTGAATCGCCGAGTGCCAGGAAGCGATCTTCGGAGCCGGAGTGCTCCACATCCGGTTGAACCTGGATTAGTGGATCCCATCGAAGGACTGATGCGGCGGCCATAAAGGAGATGCGATGCTTGCGGAGATTGGCCTTCTCTTTTGCTTCATCCCATCGAACGTTGCGAACCACGTACCGAGGATACCTCGGCTTTTTCGTTCCCTCAACGCTGAGGCAATTCGGCGAGCTGGTTGATGTCGCTGTTCTCCAGAACAGCTTTCGGTGCGCCGTGTGTGGCGGCGTTGATCATGGCGCGGCCGAGGCGCTCGGTGGTGGTGACGTATTGGGGGAACACGCGGCGGAACAGGGGGAGGAGCGGGGCCATGAAGATGTAGAGGACGCGGTACAGCTTCGTTCTGGAGCGGATGCCGTGCAGCGGTTGGATCATGGCGGGGCGGAAGGCGTAGGCGCGGCGGAAGGGGAGCTGCAGGATCGCGTTCTCGGCCTCGCCTTTGACGCGTGCCCACATCGTGCGGCTACGGCCGGTAGAGTCGGCGCCGGCACCGGAGATGAAGACGAAGGTCATCTGCGGATTGAGCCGCACGAGCGTCGTTGCAGCGGCGACGGCGATGTCGCGGGTGATGCGGCGGTACGCCTCCTCGGACATGCCGGACGATCCGACGCCGAGGCAGAAGAAGCAGGCGTCGAAGCCGGACAGCTCCGCGGTGATCTTCGTGTAGTCGAACAGATCCGCGTGGACGAGCTCGCGCAACTTCTCGTGCTGCTGACCGGTTGCGGTGCGGCCGATGGTGACGACTTCCGCGATGGCCGGATCGAGCAGGCACTCGCGGAGGACGGCCTGTCCGACCATGCCGGTCGCACCGAAGATGAGCACGCGCATCGTGGTCAGATTACACCCGCTGACGCCCCTACTCCGCGGTGCGGCAGTCGGGGCAGAAGGCGCGGAGGCGTTCGTAGGTCCAGATGCCGTAGGTGTGGCCGTCGGCCCAGTTGGGTTGGAGGGCGTAGTTGCCGACGGTCTCGACGGACTGCAACTGGAACGATTCGGGGCGGTAGCGCTGTGGGGCGCCGCCGTACATGCGGCCGAAGAGGTCGGGCTCGCCCGAGCAGACGGCGCAGGGGCAGGCGCGGCGGAGCTCTTCGAGCGGGTAGTATGATTCGTGACCGTCGGGCCAGACCACGACGAAGAGATCTCCGAGAACCTGATATGACGTGGGGCGCATGCCGACTTTCAAATTGACGCTCGAGTACGAAGGTACCCGGTATTCCGGATGGCAGGCGCAGAGTAACACGCAGAAGACGGTGCAGGGACACCTCATCCGGGCCGCTTCGCAGGTGCTCGGGGACGTTGATATCGGGGGCGCCGGACGGACCGATTCGGGCGTTCACGCGTCGGGGCAGGTGGCGCATCTACGCTGCCAGAAGGCGCACGATGCGCTGCTGCTCACGCGCAAGATCAACGACCTCCTGCCGCAGGACATCCACGTGCTCGATGCCCTTCGCGTGGATGAGCGTTTTCACGCGCGGCACGACGCGGAGTCGCGGGTTTACCTCTACCAGATCTCCACGCGGCGCTCGGCGTTCGCCAAGCCGTTCGTCTGGTGGATCAAGGATCGCCTGGACCTCGGCGCCATGCAGCGCGCAGCGGCGTTCGTGGCGGGGCGGCACGACTTCAGCGCGCTCTCGGACAAGCGGTTGAAGGAAGACGAGTCGCGCGTGGTGGTCGTGGAATCGTGCGAGCTCGTACGCGCGGGCGACCTGATCCTGCTGCGCATCGCGGCGTCGCACTTTCTGTGGAAGATGGTGCGGAAGCTGACCGCGTCCCTCGCGGAAGTGGGGCGGCGGAACCTCACGCCGGAAGCGTTCGCGGCGCTGCTGCGGCCGAACGCCACGCCGTTCCAGCCGACCGCGCCGCCCTCGGGCCTGTTCCTGGAAGCAGTCATCTATCCAGGGGAGACGTTCGAGCGGCCGCTCGTGCCGATCGTGCCGGTGGAGTCGCGGAGGACGCGTTGAGCGAAGCCCGGAGGGCGCGTTGAGCGAGGCGCAGCTCGTGGCCCGTGTGCGCGAGCTGTTCTCGCCGCGCATCGGCGACGATGCGGCAGTAGTCGACGGTCAGGTGCTGACCACCGACATGCTTGTGGAAGATGTCGATTTCACCCGCGCGATTCCGTTGCGGTACATCGGACGTAAAAGCCTGGCGGTCAATCTATCGGACCTGGCGGCGATGGGTGCCGCGCCGTCGCACGCGCTGCTGGCGCTGGGGATCGCCGACTGGGCGCGACCTGGTATCGACGAGCTGCTGGTGGCGATGGCCGGTATGGCGAAGGAGTACGGCATCGAGATCGTCGGCGGAGATCTGTCGCGTGCGGAGAAGCTGACCATCGCGGTGACGGCGATCGGCCGCGTGGTGACGCGGCCGCTGTTGCGGAGCGGAGCGCGTCCCGGCGATCGAATCTATCTTTCGCGTCCCGTCGGCGGGTCGGCTACCGGACTGGCGCTGCTGCAGAAGGGGTGGACGATTGATGACGGGCCGGCGAGCTTCGGCTACGCGGAGCGTGAGTTGGCGCTTTCCGCGATCCGCAGGCATGTCGATCCGGAGCCGGAGGTGGCGCTGGGTCAGAAGCTCGCGGCCATCACGGAAGTGACCGCGTGTATTGACGTCTCCGACGGACTGTCGACTGACCTGCATCATCTGTGTGATGCGTCCGGATACGGCGCCCAGATCGAGTGTGAGCGCATCCCGATGTTCCCCGACCTGATGAGTTCCGCGCATCGTCTCGGCGTGCGCGCGCAGGAGGTGGTGCTGCACGGCGGCGAGGAGTACGCGCTGCTGTTCACGTCGTCCCTGCCGGAGTCACAGATGAGCACACGCGTGGGCCGGCCGGTGTACGCCTTCGGCCGGATGACGCGCGAGCAGGGCGTGCTGCTGCTCGAGAATGGCGCGTCCCGCCGGCTCGACGCCGGCGGGTTCGATCACTTCACGCAAACACCTCATTG
>JAXDJK010000335.1:0-5882 GCA_034665665.1 Acidobacteriota bacterium | reverse complement strand
CGGTTGGCGGTTAGGCGGCGAGCACAACGCCGTTGGGTCTAACCGCCAACCGTCAACCGCCAACCGCCAACTGTTTCTACGCCTTGCCCCACGACAGGAAGCGCAGGCTCATGCGCAGGTCGCGGGTGTCGGTGGACGGGGGGGCGGGGGGGCGCGGGAGGGTGTCGTCGATCGCGATCTCGAGCGTGTTGGTGGCGGGCGCGGGGGTGACGCGGTAGTCGCGCTGGATCTCGGTCTGCACGGCATCGACGGTCTCGAGCACCGTGCCGTTGAGGCGGATGGTCACGCGCGGGTGGTACGGCAGGGATTCGGCCGGGACGTTGAGCAGAAGGCGCAGTTGCGTGGGGCCGTGCGCGGCAGGCAGCACGGTCGTCGAGCGCGGACCCATCCAGCGCCATTCGTCCATGCCGGCGCGCTCGGGACCGTACCAGCCGGGGCCGAACTGGGCGTGCTGATCGAGGCGCTGGAGGAAGACCTCGAAGTAGTGCCGGCGGGCGATGTTCCAGAGGTGGCCGCGCTCGCGGTGGAAGAAGAAGCCGGCCGGCTCGGCCTCCGTGATCTCAGCCAGCAGCCAGGCATCGGATGAGGGGGTGAGCGGCAGCGCACCGTCGTCCATCACCCGCACGAACGGCACCTCCGGGGCAAAGTACTGGAGGAACGGAACCATCGAGTAGGCCACGAAGAGCTGGCCTCGTTGCGGGTCGACGTTGCGGACGGTGGTCTCGATCGCGCTCACGGTCGGTGAGATCTCGTTGCGTACCGGCGTGAGCGCCGGCAGCGTGTAGGCGATGAACGCTGCCACCAGCACGCCCGACACCACCACCTGCCCGCGGACGTTGCGGGCCACGCGGGCGATGCCATCGGCGGCGAAGAGGGCGAACATCGGCTGGTAGCCGATGGAGAAGCGGCTCACGCTGAAGCGGTCCAGCATCAGCCAGGCGAAGAGGGCGAACGGCGCGAAGGTGAGCGCGTTCATCAGCATCGAGCGGCTGCGGTCGCGGATCGAGCCGGCGATGGAGGCGATCACGAAGAGCGAGGTGATCACGCTGAGGAGCGGCGACTGGTACTGCTTGACGAAGAAGCGGTCCGCCAGCCGCCACAGCGGCGGGCGCGTCGCCGCGCGGAAGGAGTCGATGCGGGCGATGTAGTCGCTGTGATGACGAACGGCGGTGAGGTAGCCGTCCCACGTGCCGGTGGCGTAAATGGCCCCGCCGAATGCCGCGCCGGTCACGGCCACGCCGATCAGCAGCGCGATGATGATCTCGAAGGGCCGCCGCTTCCAGGTGGCCACGATGCCGGGGACGAGGCCGATCAGGAGGTTCTGCGGGCGGATGCCGATGGCGATGGCCAGCAGCAGCGTGCCGAGCCAGTAGGCGTTGCGATCGCGCACCCCTCGCAGGAGCAGCGTGGCCGCGAACGTGACCAGCACGATGGAAGGAATGTCGCTGAACGCCGTGCCGCCGTAGAACCAGACGTTCGGGAAAAAGACAAAGAGCACGGCCGCGATGACGGCCGTGGGAAAGCGCAGCCGGAGCTCGCGCGCGAGCAGGAAGAGGGCCGGAAAGAGCAGCGCCGCCGAGAGCAGGTTGATCGACTGCAACGCCCGGAAGTCGCTCGGCACGATCAGCCGGACCAGCTTGCCCAGGGCGATGTACGCGGGGAAGCCGGGCGGATGGGGATGATGCTGGGTGACGTCATACGCGCGCATGCCGAGGCAGAGCAGCGCCTCGTCCCAGTCCCAGAGCGACCGCGCCATGGCCAGGAACCGCGTGGCCGCGCAGACCAGCGCCACGACCAGCGCGATGGTGCGCTGGCGTGGCGTGAGCGGCTCAGGCGGGGTGGAGAAGATCACCGAACTCAGGGTGACGTGCGGGAGGCATACGTCTGATAGAACTTCCCGTCGTTCGACGCCAGGCGCTTGAGCGGCTCGCTGGCGCGGAAGCGGGGGCCGACCTTGGTCGACAGCTCGTCCAGACGGCCGAGGATGTACGGCGTGCCGAGGGCGTCGGCGTAGCGCAGCAGGCCGCCGCGGAAGGGGGGGAATCCGGTGCCCATGATCATGGCCAGGTCGAGCTCCCCTGCCGTGGCCACGAGCTTCTCGTCAAGGATCAGGGCGGCCTCGTTGATCATGGCCAGGACCATGCGCTCGACCACCTGCTTCGCGTCGGCGGGGTGCGGCCCGCGGATGCCGAGGACCTGGTAGACGGCCGGGTCCGGACCTTTGCGCTTGCCGTTCTCGTAGAGATACAGACCCTTGCCGTTCTTCTTGCCGTAGCGACCGTCGGCGTAGAGCTTTTCGACCACGGACGATTTGGTCATCCGGTTGCCGAAGGCCTCGGTGAGAATGCCGGCCACCTTCGCAGCCACGTCGATCCCGACTTCATCGAGTAGCGCCATCGGCCCCATCGGCATACCGAAGTCGATCATGGCCTTGTCGAGGGACTCGATGGTGTTGCCTTCTTCGAGGAGATAGCCGGCCTCGTTCATGTACGGCCCGAGGATGCGGTTGACCACGAAACCGGGACCGTCGTTGCAGTACACGACCGTCTTACCCAGCTTGCGGGCCAGACTGGCCACCGTGGCCATGGCCACGTCCGAGGTCTTCTCGCCGCGGATTACTTCCACGAGCGGCATCCGGTCCACCGGATTGAAAAAGTGCATGCCCACCACATTCTCGGGACGCTTCGCCTGCGCGGCGATCTGCGTAATCGGAATGGTGGAGGTGTTGGTGGCGAAGATGGCGTGCTCTTTGGCCTGCCCCTCGAACTCCGCCAGCACCTGGCGCTTGATGTTCACGTTCTCGACGACCGCTTCGATCACCGCGTCAACGCGGGCGAAGCCGCTCCAGTCGGTAGTGCCGGTGATGCGGGCCAGCTTGCGAGCCATCTCACCGCGGGTCATGCGCCGGCGCTCGACCTTGCGCTTCCATACGCGTGCGGCGGCCTTCATGCCGCCGCCGATGGCGCCCCAGTTGATGTCGCGCATGCGCACTTCGGAATCGGTCTTGTCGGCGATGATCTGGGCGATGCCACCGCCCATCACGCCGGCGCCGAGGACGCCGATGTTCTCGACCGGCAGCGGCTTGGCCGAGGTGGGATCTTTCTTCGACTCTTCCATGAGGAAGAAGAGGCGCACCAGGTTCTGCGCGACGTCGCTCTGGAGCAGCGAGGCCACTTCACTGACCTCGCGCTCGAGGCCCTTCTCCACGCCGGCGGACATGCCGTACTCCATCACCTCGATTGCCTTCAGCGGCGCCGGGTAATGGCCGTGGGTCTGCGCCATCACGGCCTTGCGGGCCTTGCTGAAGATGACGCTGCGGGTGACGGGGTTGCCTTCCACGAGGAACTTGGTGCGCACGCCGCCGCGGCGCTTGCCGCGCTCGGCGAACTGGCGGGCAATGTCGAGCAGGATTCCGGGCTCGACCACTTCGTCGACGAGGCCCATGCGCTTCGCGCGCTTGCCGTCGACCGTCTTGCCGTTGAGGATGATGTCGAGGGCCGCCGGCAGGCCGATCAGACGCGGGAGCTTGGTGGTGCCGCCCCAGGCCGGGTAGATGCCGAGCTTCGTTTCCGGGAGTCCGATCTGCGCGCGGGGGGAGTCGGACATGACCCGCCAGTCGCAGCTGATCGACAGTTCGCAGCCGCCGCCGAGGGCCGCGCCGTTGATGGCCGCCACCGTGACCTGCTTGAGCTTCGAGAAGCGGTGAAAGGTCTGCTGGCCGTAGCGGGTGTACTCCTTGGCCTGCTCCACCGAGGTGACCTGCTGGAACTCGCTGACGTCCGCGCCGGCGATGAAGATGCCGGGCTTCTTCGAGGCCAGGATGATCTTCTTGATGTCGGTGGCCTGCTCCATCTCGTCGACGATGCCGGAGAACTCGCGCATCACCGCGGAGGAGAACTTGTTGACCTTCTCGCCCGGAAGGTCGAACCAGATGATGGCCAGGTCGCCCTGACGCTCGATGCGAAAGGCGCTGGCCGCCACCGGTGGTGCTGCTTCTGCGACGGTCATGCTCATCCTTCTGCGAGCCCCTCATCCGCGAAGAGCTCGTCGATCACCTGCTTGTATTTTTTGTCGATGTTCTTCCGCTTGACCTTCAGCGACGGCGTGATCTCGTCGTCATCGATGGTGAAGTCACGCGAGAGGAGGGCGAAGCGGCGGATCTTCTCCTGCCGGTCCAGGTTCTTGTTGAAGCGGTCGATCTCCTCCTGGATGATGCCCTTCACGCGCGCGTTGGCTACCAGCTCCTCACGGGAGTTGAAGTGCACCCCCAGTGCCTGAGCATCGCGCTCGAGCTTCTCGAAGTTCGGCACGATCAGCGCCGCCAGGTACTTGCGGCGGTCGCCGATGAGCACCGGCGTGCCGACGTAGGGCGAGCTCTTGAGGAGTGCTTCCAGCGGCTGCGGCGCGATGTTCTTGCCGTAGGCGTTGATGATGATGTCTTTCTTGCGGTCGGTGATCTTGAGGAAGCCGTCGCTGTCGATCTCGCCGATGTCGCCAGTATGAAACCACCCGTCGGCATCAATGGCCTGCGCCGTGGCCTCGGGGTTGTTCCAGTAGCCGATCATGACGTGCGGTCCGCGGGTGAGGATCTCGCCGTCTTCTGCGATCTTCACTTCAATGCCCGGGATGACCGGGCCGACCGTGCCGAGGCGGCGCTTGTCGGGACGATTCACCGCGATGACCGGAGAGGTCTCGGTGAGGCCGTAGCCCTCGAGGATCTCCACGCCGGCGCCGATGAAGAATGCGGCCAGCTCGGCGGAAAGCGGCGCGCCGCCCGAGACGACGAACTTGACCTTACCGCCTAGGCGCTCGTGGATCTTCTTGAAGACCAGCTTGTCGGCGATCTTCGACTTGATCCCGAGCATGCCCGGGACCGGCTTGCGCTCCACCATGTACTGCAGGCGCTGCTGGCCGATACCGAGCGCCCAGTGGAAGATCTTCTGGCGGATCTTCGGCGCCGCGGCCACGTTGTCCATGATCCGCGCGCGCATTTTCTCGAAGAGCCGCGGCACGGCCGCGAAGTACTCCGGATGCACCTCGCTGAGGTTGTCGGCGACTTTGGTGACGTTCTCGGCGTAGGCGATCGTGCCGCCTTTGTAGAGGAAGAGGAAGTCGACCATCCGCTCGAGGATGTGCGAGAGCGGGAGGATCGAGAGGGCCGTGTCGCCCGGCTGGAAGGGCACGATGTCGCGAACCGTCACCACGTTGCTGGTGATGTTGCCGTGCGTGAGCATGGCCCCTTTGGGATTGCCGGTGGTGCCGGAGGTATAGACCAGGGTGGCCAGGTCGTCGGGCTTCCGCGACTTGCGCGACTCGTCGAACCACTCCGTACCCTGCTTGGCCTCCAGACGTTTTCCGTTATCGACCACTTCCTGAAACAGCAGCACGCCGGCCTGGGGCGTGCCGTCCACGAGGATCACGTGCTGGAGCGTGGGGATGTGCGCGCGGATCTCGCTGATTTTCTGGAGCTGCTCGCGGTCGGAGCAGACGATGGCCACGATGCCGGCGTCGTTGAGGATGTACTCGATCTGCCAGCCGAGGAGGGTCGGGTAGATCGGCACGCTGACGGCGCCGAGGCAGAGCGCCGCGAAATCGGCCATGGTCCACTGCGGCCGGTTCTCAGAAAGGATGGCTACGCGATCGCCCGCCTTCACGCCGAGGTGCCTGAGGCCGGTGGCCAGCCAGCGCACCGTATCCCGGAATTCAGGGACCGAGATGTCGAGCCACCGGTCGCCCTTCTTGTACTTCATGGCCGCCGGCCGGTCGATGGAGCATGTCAGTGCATAGATATCGTTGAGTGTTCGAACCTCATCCTGCATGCGACTCCCCTTCTCTGCTGGTGCGAGCGGGGATCATAGCAAAGCGCTGATGGAGTTGGCGGT
>JAXDJK010000334.1:0-2581 GCA_034665665.1 Acidobacteriota bacterium | reverse complement strand
TGAATTTGTGCTTGCGTGAGGTCATAGATCCCAACCGGTAATGAACCGGAGCTCGCTACTGCCTTCTAGAACGACGATCAATTCGAGCGCCCGGCCCGCATCCGTGCGTCCCATCAACCGGTAACGATCTGCCTTCCGCTTGTTCCGGATGACGCGAAAGCCATTAGCCAGAACTTCCATCACATCGTACCTGCTGATGCTGTGCGCAGCCAGTTTCTCGTCGTGAAAGGTGATGACGTAGTCGCCGGGCTCGAACCTCGCGCGCCACGGCCGACTGCTTGCGCTGAGCCTGCCGGAATTGCACAGCTCCTTGGGCGTTACAATCGCCACATGAGCACGCAGCCGGTATTACCGATCGAAATACCGCTGGACGGTCCGATTCCGCTCCCTCCGGCGGGTCCGGCGCCGCGGCGCAAGCTGCCGTGGGAGGAGCTTGCGGCCTACGCGATCCTTGGGACGCTGGTGCTGTTCATCCTCCTCCAGCACCTGGTCTCGGCGGCCATCGTCGGGCTGGCGCTCTATCTGATCCTCGATCGCGTGTCCGAGCGCTTCCAAGGGCGTATGTCCAAAGGCGTGGTCCGGCCGTTGGCGCTGCTGGTGGTGACCACCACCCTCGCGGCCATCGTCGCAGCAGGGATCGCGCTCACGGTGACGATGCTGCGCCGCGGCGCGGGCAACGTACCGGCCATGATGGAGCAGATGGCCGACATTCTCGGCTCCGTGCGGCTGTGGCTGGGCGGGCTGGGCAGCCAGATGATCCCCGAGGTCTTGACCGACGCCGAGGACTTCAAGATCACCATCGTGGCGTGGCTCAAGACCCACGCCCAGACCTTGCGCGCCGGCGGAATGTGGATCGGCGTGGGGCTGGTGCACACGATCATGGGCGTACTGCTGGCCATCCTGGTGTTCTTCCGGCACGTGACCAAGCAGGACGAGGTCAATCGCGGGCCGCTGGCCCGGCAGCTCGTCGAGAAAGTGGACCGCTTCGCCCACGCCTTCGGACGGGTGGCCATGGCGCAGATCAAGATCTCGGCCGTCAACACCACCCTCACCGCACTTTACCTGCTGGTGATCCTGCCGCTTTGCGGCATCCGCGTTCCGTTCGCGACGACGCTGGTCGTGATCACGTTCCTCTGCGGGCTGATCCCGGTGCTCGGCAATCTGATCTCGAACGCCGTCATCACCATTCTCTCCCTCGGCGTCTCGCCGGCGACGGCCATCGCCTCGCTGAGCTTCCTCGTCGTCATTCACAAACTCGAATACCTGATCAACTCGCGCATCGTCGGCGGGGAGACGGATTCGCAGGCGTGGGAGATCCTGCTGGCCATCATCGTGGGCGAGACCGCCTTCGGCGTGGGCGGCGTAGTGATGGCGCCAATTCTCTACGCCTTCATCAAACGCGAGCTCCGCGACCGCGGGCTGGTGTGACCGACCTATAATCGACTGGAGAGGTCCCCTCATGATCCGAAAACTCCTCATGGCGTGCTGCGTGGCGGCACTGCCGCTGGTCGCGCAAGCGCAGACGATCGCCGGCGGCGTGTACGAAGACGCGCCCGGTCTGGCGCTGCGGCAGAACTTCACCGCGGCGGCGGGCGTGACGGTGCTGCTGTACGGCGCGGGCGGTGCGTCGCTGGCCCGCACGGCCACGGACGCGGCCGGGCAGTACCGGTTCCGCGTGAGCGGCCCGGGCGAGTACTGGGTGGCGGTCGATTCCAGGTCGATGCCCGGCGCGGCGGGTACTTGGGCGGAGCAGAGCTTCGGCCCGGCCGGTGCGCTCTGCGCGCAGCCGGAGGGTGCGCCGCGGGCGAACTTCTTTGCCGGCGTCTGCGCGGGGGGGAAGACGATCGACGGCGCGGACGACGCTTCGACGCTATCGACGGCCGAGCATGTGGCCCGCGTTCCCGTACGCAACGACGTGAACGGCATCGACTTCGCCTTCAGCTTCAACCTGGTCACGACCGGAAGCGACGGTAAGACCCAGGGGTCGCTCCGGCAGTTCATCGACAACGCGAATGCGATCCCGGGCGGCAACCGGATGCGGTTCGTCCCGATCTGGCGCGCACCGGTGCAGCGGGAGACGTCGTACGGCGCGCCGCCGCGCTGGTGGGCGATCAACCTAGCCACGCCGCTCGCCGAACTGACGGACGACGACACGACCATCGACGGGACGGCCTACAGCTTCGTCTCGCCCGATTCGCCGCTGAACCCGAATCCGGGACGGTTCCGTGAGCGCCCGACTATTCGCCAGGGTGAGCGTCCTGGGCGGCAGGAGCGTCCGGAGCTGGAACTGGTCACGGCGGGCGAGCGCGGCATCGTCTGCAGCGGGCGCTGCGGCGTGCGTGCGCTGGCGATCCATGGCTCGCCGGTCTCGATCGTGGTCCAGAACGACGCGAGGCTCGAGCACGTGGTGGTCGGCTTGCGGCCGGATGAAGCCGCGGTCGCGGAGCGCGGCAGTGTGGGCATCCAGATCGAGGGCGGGACGACCATCGCCCGCGACCTGTACGTCACCGATCAGTCGCGCGGCGGGATCGCCGTGGCCACGGCGGAGGGCAGGCTGGAAGGAGAACGGCTCGACGTGTCG
>JAXDJK010000333.1:0-3798 GCA_034665665.1 Acidobacteriota bacterium | reverse complement strand
CGCGATCTGGGCCAGCGAGAGATCGACGAAGATGACCCCCCGCTCCACCACGTGCACGCCGAGGTACGCATGAATGCCGGTCAGAATGAGACCGGCGACGAACGGAACCGCGAGGAACTGCAGCAGGTCGCTCATTTCCCCTGCAGTGCCTCGACCAGGGTCTTCACGTTCGTGTCGAACAGCGAGATGTAATCGTCGGTGCCGCTCTTCGCGCCGCCGACCGAGGGGTAGAGCACCACCAGCTTGGCGTCCGTGCGGTCGGCGATCGACTGCGGCGTCTTGTGATCGAAGTACGGCTCCATCACGATCACCTTCACCCCTTCGCGCTTGATCTGGTTGATCAGCTCGAACGTGTGCGACGGCGACGGCGGCACGCCCGGCTTCGGTTCCACATAGGCCACCACGTCCAGGCCGTAGCGGCGAACGAAGTTGGGCCAGGAGTTGTGATACGTGACGATTTTGGCGTTGCGGTACGGCGCCAGCGCGGCCGTCCAGCGCTTGTTCGCGTCGTTGATCCGGACTTTGAAGGCCTGGAGGCGCTGCTGAAAGTACGGCGCGTCCGCGGGACGGAGCTCTTCGAGCTTCTTCTCGATCTGGATGGCGATGCGCACCGCGTTGCCCGGGTCGAGCCAGTAGTGCGGGTTGCCCTGCGCGTGCACGTCGCCCATGGAGCGGTTCACGGTCCCGGTGGGACGGTCGAGGATCTCCACGCCGCGCGAAACGTCGAGGTAGCCCGCGCCGCCCGGACGGATGTTGGCGTTGCGGCTCTGGTCGAGGAGCGGCGGCAGCCAGCCGATCTCCAGCTCCAGACCGATCACTTCGAGGAGGTCGGCGTTGCGGAGCAGCAGCAGGAAGCTCGGCTTCGGCTCGACGAAGTGCGGGTCCTGGTAGCCGCGGGCGATGGAGACGGAGTCGACGCGATCGCCGCCCACTTCGCGGGTGAGCGAGGCCAGGTCGGCGGTGGTGGTGACGACGCGGAGCTTGTCGGCGGCGAACAGGTTCCCGGCGCCGAGGGTGAGGATGAGCGTGAACAGCGGGATCAGTCGTTTCATGGGTGTCTTTTCCTAAAAGGTGTGCGCGCCATGCGCGCCGATGGCGAACTGCAACTGCAGCAGCAGTTCGTTGAAGGAGGGACCGTTCGCGTAGCGCGTGCGCCGGAACTGTCCGCGGATCTGGCTGAATTCGGACGGCCAGAAGGTGAGGGTGGCGGAGATGCCGCGGTCCGTGAGCCGTCGCGGATCGAAGTCGCTCGGGTTGAGGATGTCGTCGAAGGTGGCGAAGGGGAGGAAGCGGTCGGCCCGGTCGAGGCGGACCCCGGTGAACCAGCGCTGCGCGAACTGCATGTCCGCGGAGAGGTAGCCGCCGTAGAGGGTCTCGCCGAAATCGGCGCGATCGTTGGCCAGCCCTTCGAAGCGGGCGATGAAGGAGCGGTAGATCGAGCGGGAGAGCGGCTTCCAGCGGTAGGTCAGGTCGACGCCGGTGAACTGGTTGCGGCCGTGCTCGAATTCGAACGGATCGACCGGGAAGCCGATGCCGATGTCGGGAAACTGCGGGAGCTCGGGGACCGCCAGATTGCCGCGCGCCCAGCTCGCACCAGCCTCCAGGTTGCTGTTCTCCGTCAGGTCGCGAAAGAGCTTGAGGTGGGCGTTGTAGGCGAGATCGTTGGAGTTGTCGCGGGCGAAGACGCCATCCACATCCCCGCCAAAGGCCTCGGCGGTCGCTTCGATGAAGAGGTTGCCCGGGGTGTTGATGATCTTGCTGACCGAGACGCCGGTGTCGTTGAACCCTTCTTCGCCGAAGAAGCGCGTCACCATCATCGGCTGGTCCACCCAGGGCCTGGTGTGCGTGTGCCAGGTGTTGGCCTTGCCGAAGGCAGCCTTGGTCTTGCCGGCCTTGGCGGTGAGGCCCCACGGCAGGGTCACGAACTGGGCGTAGCCTTCCTCCAGCTCGGCCCCCTCGGGGCCGACGGAGATGAAGAAGCGGCCCTTGGCGTACGGATCGATGAAGGCTTCGAAGGCCACTTCCGCTTCGTCGAGCGCGAACGGCGCGCGCTCTTCGCCCGCCGTGAGGTAGGGGCGGAACTGGAGCGGGCTGCCGATCCCGCCGAAGCCGAGCAGGCCGACACCCGGGTGCTCCAGCGGGTTGCCGTCGCCGGCATGGCCCAGGAAGGTACCGATCACGGAGATGTCGGGATTGAAGACCTTGCCCGCGCTGGCGGTGCTGGTGTTCTCCACGGGCTGGACGTCCGTGAGCGGGGGAGTGGCGGGCGTACCCGGTGCCGCGGCGACGTCGACCTTTGTCAGATCTTCCTCCGGCGCTTCGGCCGGCGTCGTCGTGCTGGCGGGGCGGAGTTGCTGGAGCTCGGTGCGGATCTCCGCCGCCTGGCGGAGCAGCTCGTCGAGCTTCTCTTCGAGCCGCTGCACGCGGTCCTCGGTTGTCGGTTGTTGTTGCTGCTGCTGCTGCTGCTGCTGGGCGAGGGCCGGGCTGATGCCGGCAAGGACGACCAGAAAAAACGAAAGGATTCGCTGACCGGAACGGGTCATCGGGATACCTCCTGATGGACGTCTCACGTCTCTCCCTCGGGAGGACGCGGCGAAGACGTGGCTAAGCCAGGAGCGCGGGTGGACCGCGGGGCGCCGAGGGGCGGCGCGAGGGGGAGGCGAAGACGAGCGGCTCGTACGCGGTCAGCGTGTAAAAGACGACCAGCGGCGCCGCGAGCACGGCAAGGCCGAGGACGATTCGATCGGCACCGATCGCGCACGTGGGACAGACCGGGGCGCTGGGAATGAGGGAGTGGTTATGGAGGACGGCAGTCGATGCGATCGACAGCGCCAGGAGCGCGATGAATGCAAACTTCAGGTAACGCGCCATAGGGCTCATGCAGCATACAGCGAAAGCTGGGGCCGTTCGGCTGTATTCCGGGTTGCCTTTCGGTGGAATAGGCATGCGCCTAGGCAGATTTAATAGGACGTATAGGAGATGGTGCAGATGGCAGATTCGAAATCAGTCCAGGAGATCACCGACAACAACTTCGAGACCGTCCTGAACGCCGGCAAGCCGGTCTTCGTCGACTTCTGGGCCCCGTGGTGCGGCCCGTGCCGGATCGTCGGCCCGATCGTCGAAGAGCTGGCCCCGTCGTACGACGGCAAGGCCGTGATCGGCAAGATGAACGTGGATGACAATCCCATGGTGGCCCAGCGCTTCGGCGTCACCTCGATCCCCACGCTGATGATGTTCAAGGACGGCAAGCTCGTCGACCGCATGGTCGGCGCCGCCCCGAAGAACGCCCTGCAGCAGTTCATCGACCGCAACATCTAACCGCGGCGCACGCCGCGGTTGTCAAAACGCCGGCCCTCGGGCCGGCGTTTTTGTTGGTCGGTGTTGTCCGTCCCCGGAGGGCACGTACGGTGTCCGCCCGCGGACGGGGCACTCCGGTGTTCGCCCCGGAGGGCGCTCTGCGGTGTTTGCCCCCGGAGGGGGCACGTACGGTAGCCGGTGGTGCGCGAAGACGCACCACCGGATCGATGGCCCCGCCCCCCGTTTTTCGACCCCGGCAGGGGTGGCGTAGATTGCGCGTTCTGCGCGACGCCTGCCGGGGTCAGACCCCTTGTTGGCCGAAACGTGAACGTCCGGAGCGCGGACGTCCCCGTCCGCAGGGCCCACAGGCGTCCCGCCCATAGGCGCTAACTTAGAGAGTAGTGCTAGGCTAAATGTATGGAACCACGGGTGGATGAGCGGGAGTGGGTTCAATATCAGTGGCCGTATCTGGTGGCACAGCTTGGCGGTAAGGCGAAGGTG
>JAXDJK010000332.1:0-2680 GCA_034665665.1 Acidobacteriota bacterium | reverse complement strand
TCCTCGGCTGGCTCGCGTTTCCCGCGCAACCGAGGACCTCCGAGGAACTCCGAGGAACTGCCTCTACGGCATCTCCGACCATTCCGCCACCGCACGGGCGGCGAGCGCGCGGGTTTCGGGCAGGACCCGGACCATGTGCGCGAGGGTGGCGTCGGAGGCGGCGCGGTTGCCGGTGACGCGTTGGAGGAGGGCCAGGCGGAAGTAGGCGTCGGCGTCGTGGGGATCGCGGCGGATCGCTTCGGTGAAGGCGCGGAGGGCGTCGGGCGTGCGTCCGAGACTGCCGAAGACGTCGCCGAGCACATAGAAGTAGCGCGGCGGGTAGGGGGCCTGGATCTGCTCCAGGAGGGAGAGTGCGCCGGGGAGGTCGTGGCGGGCGGCTCGGATCTGAGCCAGGAGCAACTGCGCGGCGGCGGGCTGCGAGGAATGCTCGGCGGCGACGCGGGCGTGGGCTTCGGCCTCGTCGAGCTTCTCCTGGTCAACGAGCACGGCGGCCAGGGAGAGGGCGAACTCCGGCGCCAGCTCGGGGGTGGTGCGGATGGCTTCGCGATAGGCGCGGGCGGCATCGTCGAGGCGGCCGAGGCGCTCGTAGCAGAGGCCGAGATCGTCGCGGAGATCGCTCCAGCCCGGGTTCTGTGCGAGCAGGGCTTCGAGCGCCTTCGCCGCGGCTGCGTAGTCCTGGCGCTGCATCAACTCCGCGGCCTGACGCCGCTGATCCAGCTCGGGGAGGTGATCGCGCGGGTTCTTGCGGCTGACGGTGGTGGACGTAGCGGTCAGGTAGCCGAGGGCCGCCAGCTTCTTCGCCTCCTCGGCGGAGACGCGCGGGACGGCGGCATCGCGCTGGGGCATGGCCGCGAGATCGGCGCGGAGCTGGTTGAACATGCGGCGGTCGCTCTCGCGGACGTTGCGGGTCTCGCGCGGATCGCCGGCCAGGTCGTACAGCTCCGGTTGCGGGCCGTCGATCAGGTGATGGCTGGCGCTCACGATCGAGCGCAGCTCGCTCCAGCCGAGGTGGATGCGCGGGTAGAGCGTCTCCGAGTACACCGGCCCCGTGGGCGTGCCGTCCACGAGCGAGTGACCGCGGAGGTGTGGTGGTGGCGTTGCGCCGGTGATGGCGGCGATGGTGGGCAGGACGTCGATGAGCTGCACCGGCTGGGCGATGTGCTCGCCGTGATGGCGATTCTTCGGCAGCTTCACCAGCAGCGGCACCTGCAGCGCCTCGCGGTACAGCAGCACCCCGTGCTCCGCCTCGCCGTGCTCATGGAGCCCCTCGCCGTGATCGGAGAGGATGATGATCAGCGCGTCGTCGTACAGCCCTCGCGCCCGCAGGTCGTCGAGCAGCGTGCCGGCCAGCGTGTCGGCGGCCAGGACGTCGGCGTCGTACGTCGGCGCGTATGGCGTGTGCGGCTCGAACAGGTGCACGAACAGGAATGGCGGCTGCGCCTTCTGTGCGTCCAGCCAGGCACGGGCTTTGGCGATCGTCTCCTTCCCGGCCCGCTGGAGGTTGCCGGTGGGTGCGCCTTCCACGAAGGGGATGTCGTCGTCGTACGCATCGAAACCGTGGTCGATGTTCGTGCCCCGGCGCAGGACGTACGCGGAAACCGCCGCGCCCGTGGCGTACCCGCGCGCCTTCAGCATCGAGGCGATGGTGGGCAGCTTCGGATCGAGCCGGTAGCCGGCGTTATCCCGTACACCGTGCTCGGGCGGCAGCAGCCCGGTCATCAGCGACGCATGCGACGGCAGTGTCAGCGGCACGTGCGACCAGGCGCTGTCGAAGGTGATGGCGTCCTTCGCAAACGCCTGCAGTGCCGGCATGCGCCCGAGCCGATCGGCGCGTAGCGTGTCGATGGAGATCAGGATCACCGGTGGACGCGACACCTCGCGCGAACAGGCGGCCAGAAGCAGCAGCAGCGGAGCGAGCCGGCGGAGCATCGGGCTACGGGAGGTCCCGCCAGTTCAGGATCTGGAACTCACCGGCCTTGGGATTCTTCAGCGCCTCGTGAATGGCGGGCAGAAGCTGGCGAAGGTCGGGGAGGCGCGTCGTTCTCCCGCGGAGCACAATCACCGCGAGGTCGAAGGCTGCCGCATTCTGTTGATGAGGCAAGTTACTGTCCACCGTCAGCATCACGTCGAACTGGCTCGCCGCCAGCCGGAGAAGCGCGCCGTTCTTAACTTTTTCCCAGCCGAGCTGCTTGACGGTTTTCACATCGTGATCGGTCAGGTCGCGGAGGAGTCGCCAATCGACGCACTCGTCGAGCAGCAACCTCATTCCGCGAACGCCAGGACGCGTGTTTTCGTCTCCTCCAGGAACGCGATGACCTGTTCGCGGCTGACGGACGGGAATCCTTCGAGGAAATCGTCGATCGAATCGCCGGCCTCGAGGTGCTCGATGAGGGTTTGCACAAGCACTCGCGTCTCTCGGAAGACGGGCGCCCCACTCATGACCTCGGGGTCGGAGGAGATGACGGAGCTCTCCTGGGCATACAGCCGGGCGGCCAACTCGATGCGCTCGTGCTCCGGCAGGCGCAGGGCCTCGTGCAACAGCGCTGTCGTGTCTCGCGTCATGACGTAAGTTTAGCGCAGCGCGGAGCGAGCCGGCGGAGCATCGGGAGGGGTGAGGATGACACAAACCCCGTTGTCATCCCGAGCGTCGAGCGAGGGACCTGGGTGGGTGGGGCACGGG
>JAXDJK010000331.1:0-6718 GCA_034665665.1 Acidobacteriota bacterium | reverse complement strand
GGCTCCCTGAGCGTCGACGACCTGATGAACGTGGAAGTGACGTCGGTGTCGCGCAGAGGACAGAAGGTGTCCGACACGGCCGCGGCAGTGTTCGTCATCACGCAGGACGACATTCTCCGGTCGGGAGCAACGTCCATCCCGGAGATTCTGCGCATCGTGCCCGGCCTGGACGTGGCCCGGATCAACGCGAACGTCTGGGCGATCACCGCGCGCGGCGGCAACGGCCAGTTCGCCAACAAGCTCCTGGTCCTGATCGACGGGCGAAGTGTTTACTCTCCTCTCTTTTCCGGCGTGTACTGGGACGTCCAGGACACGTTGCTCGAGGACGTAGAGCGCATCGAGGTGATTCGTGGCCCCGGCGGCACGCTCTGGGGAGCCAATGCCGTCAACGGCATCATCAACATCATTACCAAGCATTCCATCGATACGCAGGGTACGTTGCTCTCCGCGGGCGGAGGCGACGAGGAAGGGTCGCTCGCGTCAGGCCGCTTCGGCGGCTCCATCGGCCGGCAAGGGCACTACCGCGTCTACGGGAAGTGGTTTGACCGTCCCCCATCGAGCACGAGCGCAAGTGTGGCCAGCGACGCCTGGACCTCCGGACGCGCCGGCTTCCGGGCGGACTGGACTTCCCGGCGCGGGGATGCGTTCACGGCGCAGGGCGACCTCTATCGCGGAACGGTGGCCACCATCGGGGTGATGGTCGATCCGGGGAACCCCTACGGGGATCGGGCCGCATCGACCCGTGTGGAGGGCCAGAACCTTCAGTTCCGTTGGACGGCCACGCAATCCAGCCGGTCGGAAACGGCGCTGCAGGCGTTCGTTGACGATACCACCCGCTCGGATGCCGGCATGGTGGTCGGGGGGCGCACCATCGACGTGGACTTTCAACACCACTGGACGTTCGACAGGCGGAACGATGTCGTGTGGGGTGCCCAGTACCGCAGTTCCGCCACTCACGTCGCCGGTTCCGGGGTCGCGTTCGTCCGGCGCCCGAATGCGTCCGGGATCGCCAGCCTCTTCGTACAGGATGAGATCGAAGTGGGCCCACGGCTTCACGTGACCGTCGGTACCAAGCTTCAGGATGACGCGGTGTCGGAGCTGCAGTTCCAGCCGACGCTGCGCGTGCTGTTCAAGGCGAGTGAAGGGCAGAGCCTCTGGGCGGCGGCCACGAGTGCAATCCGGACACCTTCCGACGCAGAGCTTTACGGCAGAATCACCGTGGATGCCGTACCGCTTGGAAGCGGGAGCACCGCGCTCGTCGTCTTTACGGGCAACCCCAGCCTGAAACCGGAGCGGATCGAGGCTTACGAGATCGGATACCGCTGGCAGGCCACGCCGGGCATCGCCCTCGATGCGACCGCGTTCCACACCCGCATGCGAGACCTGGCCGGGACGAAGACCAAACCGCCAGTTCTGGACTCGTCGCAACGAGTGATCATCCCGCTGGTGATCGAGAACAGTGACATCGGCCACGCAAACGGAGCCGAGCTTTATGTCACGGATGCCGTCACGGCGAATTGGAGCCTCGCGCTCGGATATTCATTCTTCCAGATGATCGAGGTCAGTGACGAGGGCGTGCGAGCCGTCGATTCGACGCCGCGGCATCAACTACAACTGCGCTCCTTCCTCCAGCTTCCGCACCGGCTCGAGCTGGATTCCTCCGCCTACTACGTCGGCCCTATCGGCCAAACGGTTCGCGCCTACGTGCGACTCGATGCGCAGATGACATGGCATGCGGGCCGGCACTGGGCGCTGAGCATCTCCGGCCAGAACCTGCTGCAGGCGCAGCATGCCGAGTTCGTAGGCAGCGTGTACGAGAGGGAGCTGGCCACGCCCATCCAGAGAAGCGTGAACGGGAAGGTCACATGGCGCTTCTGAGGCGATGTTTGTTCGCGGTTGCGGTGGCCATGCTGGCGGCGAGTGCCGCAGGGCAGCCGCGAGCCGGCGAGTACGAGGTCAAGGCGGCCTACCTGCTGAATTTCGCGCGGTTCGTGGAGTGGCCCGCGGACATCCTTCCCGCGGGTGCTCCTCTGCAGATCGGGATCGTCGGCACGCACTCGTTCGGCAGGGCGCTCGAAGATGTTCTGCGCGGGAAACTGGTGAACGGGCATCCGATTCAGCTGCGGCAGTTGCAGTGGACGGACTACCTCATGGACTGCCACATCGTGTTCATCAGCGCCGCCGAGGAGCAGCATCTCGACGAGATTTTCTACAGGCTCGGAAACCGGAGCGTTTTGACCGTCAGCGACATCGACCGCTTTTCTCTTCGCGGAGGGATCATCGGATTTCAGATGGTCGGCAGCCGGGTACGCTTCGACATCAACCGCTCGCGCGCAAGCGGGGCCGATCTCACCATCAGCTCCAAGTTGCTGAACGTGGCGCGTGCCGTCCACGAAGACAAGGCCGTCCAATGATCGGGAAACGGTATTCCATCCGAAGAAAACTGACCGGCATCATCATGCTGACCAGCACGGCCGCCGTGCTGCTGGCGTGTCTCGGCTTCACTCTTTCCGGTCTCGCCAATCTGCAGAGCCGGCGCATCGGCGACCTTTCGACGATCGCCCAACTCGTCGGCGCCAACAGTACCGCCGCCCTGGCGTTCGGGGACCGCCAGGCTGCCAGTGAGGTGCTGAGCGCGCTCCGCGCGAAGCCGTCGATCGTAGCTGCAGTCATCTATACGCCTAAGGGAGAGCTCTTCGCCCGCTACCAGCCGAACGCCTCCGTTCCCATGCCCCGCGTCGCCGGGAAGGACGGGATCCACAGCCGCGGTGACCTGCTCGAGCTGGTTTACGGCATCCAACTCGACCGCGAGCGCGTCGGCACTCTTTACATCGCTTCCGACGCGCGCGATCGCGATGCACGGGTCAAGCAATACGCACTGATCGCAGCGGGGATCGTCCTCCTTTCGCTGTTCGTCGCATTCCTTCTGTCCTGGCGGTTGCAGAGCAGCATTTCCAAGCCGATCGCCGAGCTCGCGAGAGTCGCCAGCTATGTCTCCGCCCACAAGGAGTTCAGCGTGAGGGCCCGGCACCAGGGCCTGGATGACAGGAATGAGATCGGGAACCTGATGACCGGTTTCAACGGCATGCTGGCCGAGATCCAGCAGCGCGACGACCGCTTGCTGCTGCATCGAACGGATCTCGAGCAAACGGTCGCCCTGCGCACGGCCGAGCTGACGGCGGCCAATGAAGAATCGCTCGTGGCGAAGAACGCCGCCGAGGCCGCCGCCGAGATCAACGCCCGCCTGGCGCGGGAAAGCGCGCTGATCCTGAACAGTGCCACCGACGGAATCATCGGTCTCGACCTGGATGGCCGGGCCACGTTTGCGAATCCGGCGGCCGCCCGCATGGTCGGTGGCTCGCCGAGCGAAATGAAAGGAAGATCGATCCACGAGGTCTTCCATCACTCGCGCGCCGATGGAACGCCATTCCCCGACGCCGAGTGTCCGGCAAGTCAGGCCATGCGCCGCGGCGACTTGTTCGTGACCAGCGATGACAGGTTCTGGCGTCCGGACGGGTCGAGTTTCCCGGTCGAGTACTCCACCACACCGATGCTCGATGAGTGCGGCACCACGCTGGGTGCGGTCCTGATGTTTCGCGACATCACGGAACGCCGTGCCATCGAGCGGCTGAAGAGCGAGTTCGTCTCGACGGTCAGTCATGAGCTTCGCACGCCACTGACCTCGATCCGCGGAGCGCTCGGCCTGTTGAGCACCGGCATGCTCGGCACTGTCGGGGAGAAGGGACAGCGGATGCTGGCGATTGCCGTGAGCAATACCGATCGGCTGGTCCGATTGATCAATGACATTCTCGACTTGGAACGGATCGAGTCCGGAACGGTCGAGCTCGAGCGCGGTCCGGTCGACGCCGGCGCCGTCATGATGCAGGCGCTGGAAGGAGTGCAGTCCATGGCCGACCAGGCGTCCGTACGCCTGGACATGATGCCGGCCGACGGAGCGCTCTGGGGTGACAGCGACCGGATCATTCAGACGCTGACGAACCTGCTCGGCAACGCGATCAAGTTCTCACCCCCCGGTACGACGGTGACGCTGAGCGGTGCCATGCGCGAGGCGGATTTTCTGTTCCGCGTTGCGGACCACGGCCGCGGCATTCCGGAGAACAAGCTCGAGTCGATCTTCGGACGCTTCAGCCAGGTGGACGGCTCGGACTCGCGCGACAAGGGTGGCTCCGGTTTGGGGCTGGCCATCTGCCAGAGCATCGTCCATGCGCACGGCGGCGAGATCTGGGCGGAAAAGAACGAGGCGGCGGGCAGCCTGTTTCAGTTCACGATTCCGCTGAAGGCATCCTTGACCGCCACGCAGCCGGCGTCCGCTCCCTCCGCGGTCGAGACGATCCGCGATTTGAATGGATCGAACGCGCTGATGTCGATTCTCGTGGTCGAAGACGATCTCGACCTGGCGCGCGTCATCACCATGGCGCTGCAGCGCCACGGACTCCGGACGCTTCACGCGATCACGGGGAGTGAGGCCATCCAGTTGTGCAGGCAGCACGAGCCGAGCCTCATCGTACTGGACCTGATCCTTCCGGACATGGACGGTTTCGCCGTCGTGCGCTCGTTGCGGGAGACCGCGCGCCTCGCGAGCATCCCCCTGCTCGTCTACTCGGCAATGGACGTGGGAAGCACCGACCAGTCCCGCCTGCGCCTCGGGCCGACCGAGTTCCTGACCAAGAGCCGTTGCAGTCCGGCCGACTTCGACCGGCACGTGGTCCGATTGCTCGGTGCCGTCACGAACAATCCGAAGGATGAGCAGCATGCGGCATAGAGATAGCCGCCGTGAGCGCACCGGCGGCACTTTGGTAATTCTGCATTGCGTCCAAAAACCGCACAGAATGGTCGCGCTTCCGAGGACGGCGCGTCAGGCTTTGCCGGCCAGGATCTCCGCCACCTTGCGCAGCAATGCCGGGGAGGTGTACGGCTTCGCCAGGAAATGCCGGGCTCCGGCCCGCTCCGCGCGCGCTTTCCAATCGTGAGAGCTGGTGCCGCTCGTAGCGATGACCTGTACCTGGGGATTCATGTGCAAAAGGGCGGCAATCAGCGCCGCTCCGTCCATCACCGGCATCATCATGTCCGTCACAACCAGGGAAATCCTGGCCCGCCTCGCCGCATAGATCGCCACAGCCTGCGCGCCATCTTCAGCCGTTTCGACCTCATACCCGTACGCCTCCAGCGTCTGCCGGACGACGCTCACGATCGAAACCTCGTCGTCCACGACCAGGATCAATTGCCCGTTACCGCGCGGGATCGCGTCGGCGCCATTCGTCACGGCGTCGTCGCCCTCCACTGGCAGGAAGACGCGGAACGTCGTTCCCTTGCCGGTCTCGCTGACCACGTCCACGAAGCCACCGTGGGCGCGCACGATCTCCTGCGAGGAAAACAGCCCAACCCCCGCCGTTCCGCTATCGGCATCGCCGCCGAACGGCTCGAAGATGTGCTCCAGAACCTCCTGCGGGATGCCGCGGCCTTCGTCAGTGATCTCGATCGCGTGGTATTGGCCCTCCTTGATACGGTTGGCCCGCGCCGCGTCCTCTCCGATTACCCGCACGCCCATCGAGATGGCGAGCTGGCCGCCCTCAGGCATGGCGTCACGCGCGCGGACACAGATGTTCAGGATGGCCTGCACGAGCTGGTCTCGATCGCCGAGAGCGCGGTAATGGCCGGCGGGGATCTCGGCTGCAATGGTCATGTATTTCGGGAACGTCCTTCTGATGATCGCTTCAATGTCCGCCACCACGACCCGCAGGTCGATGTCCGTCCACCGGCTTGTGGAACCGCGCGCCAGCGACAAGACCTGTTTCACGAGGTCGGCGCCCCGCCTCGCGGAGCGTTCGATGTTGTCGACGATCCGTTTGTCACGCTCGCCGAGGGTCAGGCGCCGCAACAGGCCCGTCCCCATCAGGATCGGCATGAGCACGTTGTTGAGGTCGTGCGCAATGCCGCCAGCCAGGACACCGATACTTTCCATGCGCTGCACGCGTACGAACTGCCGTTCCAGTTGTTTGCGCTCCGTGACGTCCCGGATCGTCACAAAGGCCGCCGACTCGCCTGCGCCATAACGAATGATCGCGCCGTTGTAGGACAACATCCGCTCCCACTGCTGGTCCGGCCGCGTTACGCGGTATTCGAGATCGCTGAACCGTTCTCCGCGGATCGCTCTTGCGAGTGGCCAATCGACGAACGGAACCGCGGCGCCCTCCATTGTGAAGAGCTGGAACTTCGCCGCGAAATCACTGATGGGCGCGTGCCCTTCGGCCGCGTTGGAGAGGCCCAGCATTGCCAGCGCCGCGCGGTTCCAGTGGACGAGGTTCCCGTTCGAGTCCGACAGAACCAATCCCTCCTCCAGATTCTCGACGATCGCTTCGAGCTTGGCGCGGGTACTCCGTAATTCGTCCTCAGCCTCTTTCCGCTCCGTCACATCCAGTGAAAGCACGAACACACCCTCGGGCACCGGATGAATCATCAACTGGAACCATTTGTGCGTGCCGTCCGGGAGCACGAACTCATTCTGCATCTCCGCCGAGACCGCTGTGTCCATCGACCGGCGGAGCACGCCGAACATCTCCGTCGCGTCTATTCCCGGGTACACCTCCATCATCGTCCGTCCCACCACCTCGTCCACGGAGTGTCCGCCGTGGCGTGCCGCCGCGCGGTTGACATAGACATACCGCCACTCCCGGTCGATGATCTGGGCACCTTCCAG
>JAXDJK010000330.1:0-11902 GCA_034665665.1 Acidobacteriota bacterium | reverse complement strand
CGATCTCGTCCGCGCGCGCGATCTCGCCGTCATACGGCAGCGCGTATTTGCTCTTGAACGGCTCCGGCGGGCTGTAGGGCGTGTGCGGCTCGTAGAGGTGGAGGAAGAAAAAGACCGGCTTCTTCTGCTTGCTGATCCAGTCGGTGGCCACCTGGCGTGTGGCATCGCCGTCGCGCTGAATGAGGCCGATGGCGCGGACGGCGCCGACTGCCTCGACCGTGTCGTCGTAGAGGTCGAAGCCGCGGTTGAGCCCTCCCTCGCGCCGCAGCACGAAGGCGGAGATGGCGGCGCCGGTGGCGTAGCCTTTCCGCTTCAGCACCTCGGCGATGGTGGGGATGTTCTTCGGGAGCTCGTAGCCGATGTTGTCGCGCGTGCCGTGCTCGGACGGCAGCAGTCCGGTCAGGATCGACGTGTGGGACGGAAGCGTCAGCGGGCAGTGCGAGTAGGCCTGCTCGTAGAGAATCGCGTCGCCGCGGAAGGAGTCGAGGCTGGGAGTCTCGACGTCTTTGTAGCCGTACGCCGGCAGGTGGTCGGCGCGCAGCGTGTCGATGGTGATGAGGAAGACCGGGGCGGCGGAATCGGGCGCCGGCACCTGGTCGCGCTTGCAGGCGGCGAGGAGCGACAGCAGCAGCAGGATGACGGCCGTGAATCGCGCGGACATACGTCGCTTATAGCAGAAGGCCGGCTGCGCGTTATACGCAGCCGGCCTCGGAATGCTTCACTGTTTGCGGTTACTTCATCTGCGCCAGGAGGTCTTTGGCGTCCTTGGCTTCCGGGCTGTCGGGGCCGACCGCGATGGTCTTCTTGAAGTCGGCCTTGGCCGCGTCCATCTTCTTGAGCTGGAGCGACGCGATGCCGCGGTAGTAGTAGGTCTCCGGACGCTCCGGGGCGAGCTTGACGGCGTCGTCGAAGTACTTCCAGGCATCGGAGATCTCGCTCTTGTTGAGGAAGAGGATGCCGATGTTGATGATGGCAGTCGGGTCGGTCATGGTGCCCGGGGGCAGCTTGGCCAGCATGGCCTTGCCGGCGTCGAGCTGGCCGTCTTCGATGAGCATGTTCGCCAGGAGCTGCGCGGCGGTCATGTTGCCGGTGTCGGCGTTGTAGACCTCCTGCAGGAAGCCGATCGCTTTCTTCAGGTCCTTGGCGCCGTAATAGGCGCGGGCGATGGCGAACTTGAGGGAGGTGTTCGCCGGGAGCGCGGTCACGGCCTTCTCGTACTCGGCGGCGGCCTCGGCCCACTTCTCGGCCTTCATGAAGTTGTTGGCCGCTTCGAGCGCCGCGGCGGTCTCGGCAGTCACTTCCACGCCGCCGACCTGGATGGCTTCGGTGACGGGCGCTTCTTCCGGCTTGGCCGGCTCGGGCGGCGGGACCGGCTCGAGCTCGATCCGCATCGGCGGGATGCGGCTGATCTCTTCGATGGAGACGCTGATCTGGCGGTTGACGTAGCCGGGTGCGCTGACGTCGATGTTCCAGCCGCCGCCGATCAGGCCGCCGGCTGCCCAGTTGCCGCGCTTATCAGCGATGACTTCGGGGCCGTCGTTACCCGACCTGTTGGAACCGAGCTTGAGCTTGGCGCCGGCGATCGGCTTGCTGGTGGCCTTGTCGAAGACCGTTCCCTGAATGCGGCCCATGCCGCGCCATCCCTGCGCCGAGGCGGAGGCGGCGACAAGGAACGTGAGGATCGCGACGTAAACAAATGACGTGGTTCTTTTCAAGCGAATCTCCTCGGTTTGGTAGCTGGATGGTGACGCCAGAAAAAAGGAGATCGCGGGAAAGAGAATTCCCCTGCCGCTGGCCTCGCCAGTGGCGGGCGGGCAAAACAAAACCCGCCGGGATTGCTCCCGGCGGGTTCGGTTGACTGCGAGGTTGCGGGATTAGAACGTGAAGCGGGCGCCGAAGCGGAGCACGCGGGGGTTCTGGATCTCGCGGATACGGTTCGCGGCGGCAACGCCGGTGCCGGGGCTGGTGGCGGTTCCGCGCTGGGCCAGCGAAGCATTGCGCTGCAGGATGGTCTGCTCGTTCGTCACGTTGAAGGCGTCGATACCGAGCTCGAGGCCGATGCCCCGGAAACGGAAGTCCTTCGCGAGACGGAGGTCGAGCGAGTACGGGTTCGGCAGGCGGGACTCGTCGACGTCCTGAACGAGGACGGACTTGGAGCCTTCGCCACCACCCGGGTTGACGGAGTGGACATAGAGGATCGGATAGCCCTGGCGCATGGTGAAGTTCGCGCCGAGGTTCGCCTCGATGAACGGGATCTGATAGACACTGGCCACGTTGACGGCCCACTCGGAGTTGATCCAGACGGCGCCCTTGGCACCGGACTGCGTGCCGGAGCCCTGGACGACGGCTGAGTCATCGCAAACCGAGCAGCCGACCGAGGTGCGGAGCGGGGTCGGATCGATGATGGCTTCATCACCGACCTGCTGCTTCCAGTCGTTCATCGAGAGGTTACCGCGGAGCATCCAGCGGTTGGCCATACGCTTGACCAGGCCGAGCTCGAGCCCGTCGTAGGTCTGCGTGTAACCCTCACGATTGCTGAGAACGTAGAAGCTGGGAGGCGCAACGCCCGCCTTCAGGCGGTAGACCGGGACCGAGTACGGATCGACCACGCCGACATTCGGTGCCGGGGTGATGTTCGTGGCCAGCTCGTAGTCGGCGGAGGTATACCAGTCGCCGGCGCCACGAGTCTTCTCGGGACGGTTCCAGATGAAGTTGTCGAGCTTGCGGTGCGTGAAGTTGACGGAAGCGACGAAATCGGTCAGGAGCTCGCGCTCAAAACCGAGAATGAACTCGTCGGTCGACTGCGGGTTGACGTCCGAGTCGATGCGGCGCGGCTGGCGCGTATCGGTCGGGTCGGCGGCGTTGAAGCCAGAGAAGTTGTACAGGCCGTACTCGAACAGCACCTCATCGCGGGTGATCACGTCGTTGTGATTCGCGTCGAGGGTGTACATGGCCGCGTAGCGATACCCGGGGATGACGGCGGTGTACCCGGACGAGTTCGAGCCGAGCTGTCCGACGTACCGGTTGTAGGCGGCACGCAGCAGCGTCTTCTTGTCCTGTCCGAGGGCATACGTCAAGCCGATACGGGGTGAGATGGAATCCCACTCGATGGTCGGGATGCTGCTGGCGCTGTAGTTGATGGCCGGCAGGAACTCGACGACGGCCGGGTTGGCCGGCGAAACCTGATCGCCCGCTTCGCCCTTCTGATTGTCGTAGCGGAGACCCGCCTGGACCGTCAGGTTGCCAAAGAGCATCGTGTCGCCGACATAGATGTCGTTGTACGTGTACTCGTAGTCATACGGGCTGATGGCGAAGAAGTAGGTGATGCCGAAGCCTTGCGGCAGTCCACCGACACCGCTGAGGTCATAGATGTACTGGTTCTGCGGCCAGGTGGAGGTACCAACGGCACCGGCGGTGCGGTAACCGAAGCCGAACTTCAGCTCGTGGTTGAGAGCGCCGGTGTTGAAGAAGGCCGAACCGTCGGCCCGATACTGCTCCTGGGGACGCACGCCCTGGGCGGACACATACGTGTTGCGCCAGGCGCCCGTGCTGCCGCTGATGACGGCGGCTTTGGTGGCGTTGGTGAGAACGCAGTCGAGCTCTGCGCAGCCCGCGCCGGTATCCGGCTGGAGCTGGAATCCACCGTTCACCTTGGAGTACATGCCGGTGAGGTAGAAGTTCGACGAGAAGATGTGCGTGTCTTCGAGCTTGTAGGTACCAGCGGGGCCGAAGCCGCTCTGATTCCACGTGGTCTCGGGAGGACGCGTCGGCGAGGCGTTACGGCCAAGCTTGACCTTCTCGTTGTCGGTGTAAAAGATCGTCGCGCTGTTGTTGCGGGTGAGCTGCGCGTTCATCTTCGCGTTGAGGGTCTCGAGCGATGTTTTGTCCGAGAACCGAACGGTCGCGCCGAACGGCTGCGCGGTGAAGAGATTGATCTTGTTGTCGGCATAAGCTCCCCAGAGCCACAGCCGGTCGCGGATGATCGGGCCACCAATTTCGAAGCCCCACTCCGTTACTTCGTCGATCTCGTTGGTCTTGCCGATGTAGTGCACCGGGGCGAGGGCTTCGCCCGGGATCTTGCGCTCGCCCTGCGTGTCGCCAGGGGTTGCGTAGTAACGGCCCGAACCCGAAAAGTCGTTCGTGCCGCGCTTGGTCACCATGTTCATCTGCGCACCAGGGGTCTGGACGCGCGGATCGGTACCACCGGTGGTGACCTGGATCTCTTCGAAGCTGCCGAAGTCGAAATACGCCGAAGAACCGCCCGTGGCGATCATGTCGGTCGTATTCACGCCGTCGACGCTGAACGTCGCCTGGTCGCCCGTGGCGCCCTTGGAGACGAACTGCGACTGCTGGCCCGACTCGTTGCCGCCGACGTTGATGCGGTCCATGAGCACACCCGGCACCTGCTGCAGGATGACCCAGGGGTCGCGCGCGGTCGGAACCTGCGTGAGCTCCACTTCCGAGACCGTGGCACCAGTACCGGTGCGGCGGGTGTCGAGGAGCGGCGCTTCCGCGGTGACCGTGATGGTCTGCGAAACCGACGGGTTGAGGGTCAGCGTCACGTCGGCGTTACGGCCAAGGCTGACCGTGATGCCCGAACGCGTCGCCGAGCCGTAACCGGCCAGCTCAGCTTTGAGGGTGTAACCGCCGGGAGAGAGGTTGATGAAGCGGTAATTGCCTTGCGAATCGGTGACGGTGTTCTGGGGAGCACCAACACCAGTGAGGCTGACGGTAACGCCCGGGAGGGCGGCTCCGTCGTTTCCAACTACTTTGCCGAAGATGTTACCGGACTGCGTCTGCGCGTATCCACTGACGGCAAGCAGAGATACGAGGAGCGCGGTCAATACCGCGCGATACCAAAGGGGAGGGCACCGTTTCATATCGGCTCCTTTCTAGGGTGAGATGAAGCATGAGCTTTGTGCAGGTTCCCGGCCGTCGTGCCAGGAACTGCCAACTGGTTTCGTTTCGGTAACTTACGTTAACAAAGAGCAACGGCGGAAGGTCTTGGGATTCAATCCGCCGGTCAGAACCGTACCTAACATTGAATTTTTGCCGTATCGCTGGCGTGCCCTGCCAGGACCCGACGGCGGGCGTACTGTACCACGTCAGGAAAAGGTGAACAATCGGTGCGGAATCGGCGTCGAGGTGGGGAAAAAGGGCCTGAAAAGGACAAACGCCGCGAATCGCTTCGCGGCGTTTGCTTGGCCGAGCCTTCCGGCTGCCTACGAGGTTAGCTGTCGGATTCGGGCTGGAAGCCCGTCCAGCTTCTGGCTGGATTCACCCCGGACGGTGGCAAGCCGTCACTAAGTTGGTTCCCCCGTTCCTCGGCGCCGAGGATTAGGCGGCAAGGCCGCCACCAACAGGCGGCGACGTCAGTCTACGCGCCCCTACCCCGAAGTCAATCGCTATCTCCGGTTGAGCCCGAATCGGCCAAGACTAATGAGGGGAATGATTTCCACCCCACCCGGTTAACACTGCCGCTTGCCATCGGCAGCGCATGTTGGTATCTTGCGCGCCGCTCGCGCGGCACCTCGTCCAGGTGCCCAGTTGCCCAGGTAGCTCAGTTGGTAGAGCAGAGGACTGAAAATCCTCGTGTCGGCGGTTCGATTCCGTCCCTGGGCACCACTCCTCCCTCCCCTGCCCCGCATGCGTCGATCGGTGACGCTCCCGGTTCGCACCTGTGAGCCGCACGCGGCGAACTCGAGCCCCTTCAGGTGGACGGCCTGTGGCTTCGTCCGTCAAACCGGTCATCCACGTCGTTAATCAGGCCGCGAGCGTGGTTCATGTTCCACGGGCTGACGCCCGAGGCTACATTCTTGTGCCGCTCCGCGGCGAACGCAGCGCGAGTCTGCACGTTGCCGTTTGATGCGCGAACGTTGGGCGATGAGTGCGCTCACGCGCGAGCATCGGGACTCCCGCGTACGGCCGTTGGGGTCAGACCCCACGAGCAGCGCCAGCATGCACATCTGTATCAGCAGCGGGGTCCCGAGCCCGCGCGGACGAGACGTCCACGAGCCTGCAGGCGGGACGCCTGCGCTCCGACGCTCCGCGCTCGTCACCCGCTCGTGCTTGGCAACGTGATGTGGGCTGACGGCGAGCTTTCGTGACGGGAACGGGCCCGGCGTGTGCGGGCGGAACGTTCACCGGTGACGATTCACTGTGGATGTGTGAGCTGCAGGCAGACGGCAATGCCATGGTGTGGGCCCGTGCCGGCGGATTTGGGGGAACCCACATCATGGCATGGGTGTCCCTGGCGACGCATGCATCGACGTGTGAGGCGACAGCGTCGTTGCTGGGGCGGTTCAGGGACGATATTGAGGGCGTTCAGGGGCGATGCGTAACCGTTACGGTTCGATACCAACCATGGTGTGTTCGGTTACCGAATTCTTCCGCGTCAAACCTGACCAGCGCCAAGGACGACGTGTGGGTTGCCAACGTCGGCGCGTATCGTCCACAGGTTGATCCCGCGCCCTTCAAGGCCGTCCCTGAACGGGTCAGTTTCGGGGGCGGAGGGTGGGCTCGGTGGGGAAGAGGGCTTTGAAGTGCCACCAGTCGAGCTTCGTGGTCTGCATCTGACGTTTGATGTAGTCGGCGACGCGGACGTTGGACACTGGGGAGACGGTGCGGGTAGCGGCGGGGGTGACGAACCAGGTCACGATGCGGCAGGCTTCGCTTTTGACGGCGCGGCATTGCCGGGCGAGGTCGGAGAGGGTTTTGGTGCCGTCGACGGGCTCGGTGGTGCCGAGGCGGTCGACGCGGACGCCGGCGATGGCTTCGGCGAGTTGGGCGAGGAGCTCGGCGTCGTCGTCGGGGACAGACGGCAGGGGGATGCGGTGGAGCTCACCGTTGCTGACGGCGAGGAGGGCGGTGCCGTCGGGCGAGAAGGCGGCCGGGCCGTCGTGATCGGTGAGAGGGAGAGCGACGGGGCGCCTCGTGGCCACGTCCCAGACGTGGATCTCTTTTGGCGTTTGCGTCAGCACGCGCCGGCCGTCGGTGCTGAAGCGAACCGTGGCCACGTTGGCGTCGGTGAGGACGTCGGCGGCGCAGTCGAATGAATCGACGTTGCAGAGGGTCACGGCGTGATCGGAGGTCACGGCCAGGTGCTTGCCGTCGGGACTGAACGTCAGTCCGGTGGGCTTCTCCCCCACTTTGCGTTTCATGGTCCGGACGTCACCGCTGTCGAGCATCCAGAGACGGACTTCACGGGCCACGATGGCGGCGAGGTGCTTGCCATCGGGGCTGAAGGTCACGGCGTCGGCGCGTGGGATGGCAAGGCGCTCGCGGCTCTTGCGAACGTCCCACACGACCACCTTCTCCTTCGATTGGAAGGCGAGCACGGAACCGTCGTCGCTCTTCGCCAGCAGCGACCGGCCGGTACCGTCGATCGGCGGGGCCACAGGCGCGCCCGTTTCAGCGGAGCGGACGGTGATGCCGGCGGCATCAAAGGTGAGCACCGCTTTCCCGTCCACGGAGAAGTCCGCCCGCGTTCCGTCTTTCGCCGGCACCGTCCAAACGCGCCGCGAGGTCCGCGCATCCACCAGCGCGATGGTCCTGCCGTCGACGACCACCATCCTCGAGAGCTGCCGGTCGAAGGCCAGGACGGACACCGCTCCGGTCTGCGTCCAGAGGGAGCGCCCCGTCGTCGTGTCGAACGCCGACATTTTTAAGTCTTCGAGGGCGACGGCCGCCGCCACACTGCCATCGGCTGAGAACCCGGTGACCTGGCTGTCCGCCGGCGACAGCGGCGGAAAGAGGACCGTGGCCAGTTGCCACACTCGCGCTGCCGTGGAAACGGTAACGATGTTGCCGAAGGCATCCGTCTGCGCGGCCACCATCTGCGGCTCGGCGATGGTGGTGCCGAGCTGGGTACCCTCGTGGGCACCCCACCAGCGCGCCAGGCGATCGGAGGCGGCGAAGAGGCGCGCGTCGTCGGGGCTGAAGCCGGCGGCGGTGATATCGTCGTGCCACAGAGGATCGTAGAGCATCTGGCCGCTGGCCACGTCCCACACGCGCACGGCATTGTCGGCGGCGACGGTCATGAGGGTGCCGCCGGTCGTGTCGAATCCGGTGGAGCGCACGGCCGAGTGGGTACTGAATTTCGTCCCGACCGTTTGCCAACCGCGGAGATCCCGCACCTCGACCGCGCGCTCGCGATCGACGATGGCCACGCTGCCGGAACGGCTGAATGCGTCGGCGGCCTGGCCTGTCTCGAGCTCGCGGACGAGCACCTCCGCGCCTCTGCGCTCCACGATCGTCTCGCCATCCGTGAGGAAGCGCGGATCGGGCGCAAAACGACTCCTTTTCGCCTCCTCTCCGGCTGCACCGATGGTCTGGAAGGGACGCTCGGCGGCGAGCGGCACGATGACCCTCTTCAGCTGGCACGCCGCGATTAGCTCCCGGCCGTCGGGACTGACGTCGAAGACTCGATAGTTGCCGCAGCCGGCCGCGCGGAAACGTGCGGCGACGTCGTTGAACGTGGGACGGTCGGTCCGCGGATTCCAGAGCGCGACGTTCGGACCGGCAAACGTAACGTACGAGCGGGGATCGAAGAGCACCGTCCAGCCATCCGACGCGAAGAGCATCCACTCCGGCTGGAAGCCGATGTTGCGGCTACCGAGCTGCCGCCCCGTCGCCACGTCCCACATCTCGACCGTCGCATCGACGCGAAACACCACCCGTGCCCCATCCGCGCTGAACACCGCGGCATCAATATGCCCCGCCGGCCCGAACGACCGGATCGGGATCGGCCACGAGCGCGTCACCAGTTGCGAATACAACAACGTCCGCGCGGCGGCGTTGCCGCGATCGAGGCGGATCACGCGCGCCAGATACGCCAGCCCTTCCGTCGGCTCATCGGACGACAGCTTCTGCAGCGCCAGGCGGAACGCGGAATCCGCTTCCACCTTCTTCGCCCCCGTGGCCGTCCAGCGTGCGGCGATGAACGGACCGGCCACCGCCAGCGCCAGCAGGACGAAGAACACCAGCATGGCCGCGCGGCTGCGGCGCAGCGCGCGATGCGCGGTGGCTTCACGCTGCTCGGCTTCGGCCCGCGCGGCCTGCGCCTCCTCGAGCGCGCGGCGCTGCTCGCGCGTGGCGCGGCTGGCGGCGGCCACCGCGGTGAGCAGGTCGTGCGTCAACTCCATGCGCCGCGACGAGCCGCTTTCTTCGAAGCGCAGCAGCCGGCGATGAACGAGCTTGGCCAAGTCCTCCTCGGTCACACCGGCGGTCTCACGCGCGGTCTGCTCGGAGATGAAGTTGCGGCCCTTGCCGTCGCGCGTGACCAGCTTGTCCTCGACCAGCACGCGCAGCTCCGGCGCGACGTCGGCGAAACTGGCCTCGTAGAAGCGCGAGAGGATCTCGTCCTTCGTGCCGGAGAGCATCGACGCGGTGATGGCCGGCTCGCCGTTGCGGATGCGGGTCGTATTCAGCTCGCTGCAGACGAGGCTGAGCAGCGCCGGCTCGACCTCCAGGCCATCGACGGACAGCGAGTCGTCGCTCTCCTTCGCGCCGGCCACGAAGCGCACGATGCGCCGCGCTACGTCCTCGTCCAGCAGATGCTTGCCGGCCGTGAGGGTGCTCTCCAGCGCGGCCGCGCCGGTCATGCGGTGCAGCTCGTAGCGATTGGCGAAGACGGCGCGCACGCGATCGCTGATGGCCTGCAGCTGCGCCAGGTAATCCGAACGGATACCGATCAGCAGGCGGTAGCGATCCTCGAAGACCTGCTTGAGCAGCGCACGATCGGTCTGCGCCGTCTGGCGCATCAACGCCGGCGACGCCCCCTCGGCGAGGTCGGCCAGCTGCTCGATCACTTCGTTGGCGTGCTCCGCGACCTCGCGGCTTTTCGTGAACAGCTCCTCGAACTGATCGAACACGAGCACCGGCGTTGAGGGGTAGTTGCGCTCGTCCCAGAAGTCAGCGTCGGGGCGATGGAAGTACTGCCAGAGCGTTTCGCCGGCACGCGGCTCCGGAGCTTCGATGCGAGCGGCCTGCGCCTGCGCCACGATCTCGGCTTTGATCTGTTCGACCGGGGTGGGCAGGTCCTTGCCGAAGCGCAGGCGGATGTAGACGGGGAAGTAGTGCTCTTCACGCAGTCGCGGGAAGAGGCCGGCCCGCAGCAGCGAAGTCTTGCCGAGACCGGAGAGGCCGAAGAGCAGCGTCAGGCGGCTGGAGACGATACGGCGATAGAGGGCCGCTACTTCCTCCCCTCGCCCGCCGAAGTAGCGGCGATCATCTTCGCGGAACGAAAGCAGCGCGGGCCACGGGTGCTCCGGATCGACGCGCTGTTCCGCCTCCGGCTCGTTCACGCGGTGCCCGCCTTCGACTCCTTGCGGAAGCGGCGCACCTGCTGGCGGACTTCTTCGACCCAGGAACGGGCCGGTCCTTCCGGGCCGACCTTTTCCAGATGCAGTTTCCGGAACTCGGCCGGGACGTTCTCGTCGGTGGGGGAGATGTCGTCCGAGATCACGGGCATGAGGAACTTCGTGTCCTCGTTGAAGCTGGCCTTTTTCGCCACCTCGATGGCAGCCCGCCATTCGGAGAACACGAAGCGCCGGGAATCGGCGATGACTTTCGAGATCACGGGGACGAAGACGGCGCAGCGATCGATGGCGCTGGTGATCTTGCGCTCGTAGGCGTCGCCGGAGGCGAGTTGCTGCTGATCGAACCAGACGTCGATGTTTTCCTTCGCCAGCGCATCGGCCACGGCTTTCGCCAGCGGCCGGTTCTCGCTGGCGTAGCTGACGAACACCGTGCCCGGCAGGATGTCCTGCGGCCCGCTCTCGTGCGTCTTGCGCTCGCCCTCGTCGCGGGCCACGCGCTCGTCCCACCGGCGGCGCAGCTCGGCCACGAACTGGGCCGGACTGCCGTCGCCGTAGACCTTCACGTAGGGACTCTGGCGCAGAAAGCTCATCAGGCCAGCATCGTTGCGCACCCGCTCGTCGGCCACGAAGCGGCTGCGCGTGGCGGTCATCCACACCCGTTCCTGCTTCGTGAGGCGGATGAAGAAACGCCCCACCCAGTCGATGAAGCTGTTGCCGAGCATGAGCAGGTCGCGCTGGGCCAGCTCGCGGAAGAGGTTCTGCGGGCGCTTCACGTCGGACTGCAGGAGGTGCATGAACTCCAGCGTGTCTTCTTCGGTGACGGCGTATTCGGGCGAGGTGCTGTAGTGGCCGAAGAGGTGGAAGACCGTCGGCACCGCGGTGTCGTAGGTCGTATCGGGCAGGTCCTGGGTGCGGCCGGGCGTGAAGGCGAGGACGCGGGTGACGTCGTCGCCGCCGTAGCGCACCTGGTTGAGGGCGCGCTGGAGCAGGGGATCGAAGGTGGTGCTGACGAACAGCGAGAGCGGCTCGATGGCCGCCAGGTCGAGCAGCGTTTGCGGCAGCGCAAAGTGGTCGGTCTCGCCGATGGCTTCGCAGACGGCGGCGTAGATGTCCAGCCAGTCGCCGCGGTTGTCGAGATACTGCGTGGCCACGGCGTGCAGCGGGTTCACCACGTCCGCCGCCGGCGGATCGAGCCCCAGCCGCTCCGCCGTGCGCAGGGCGATGAACCGGTACAACGGCATCTCCCCCAACGGCGTGACCACCCGCAGCAGATCCTGCCCGATCACAGGCACGATCTTCCGCTCGGCGATCAGGCCGATCAGTCGGTCCCACGCAAATGGCATTTTCGAAAGGTAGGCTGGCGGGCGCGGCAAGTCAAACGGGGGGACGGGTTGATCGACCGACGGGGATGCCGGTTCTAACAGCAGCGTCGCGAGCGCGTCATACGCACAGGCGAGACGCCCATAGGCGCTAACTTAGACCCCCACAGAGGAGAAGGGCGGCGGTGCGCTGATTCTTGCGCTTGCGTGGAGGATTCGAGAAATGTCGACGTCTGGCTGTTCGGTGATGTCGGGCGCGCTCAA
>JAXDJK010000329.1:0-7555 GCA_034665665.1 Acidobacteriota bacterium | reverse complement strand
AACCGGATGGCAGCGCGCAGCCGGTCGCCGGCCAGCATCTTCCCGCTCTGCGTGCGCACGCCTTTGAGCAGGAAGGGGAGGTATTGCGGCGGAATCTCGGCCGCTTTCTCGATGGGCCAGAGCCCGGCCATGGCCTGCCGCAGCGCGCGGCCGGAGATGTCGCTGGCCATGATCTCGATGTCCCATCCTTCGAGCTGCGCGAGGAGGAGCATGGCCAGGGAGTACGGTTCCTGTCCGGTGGAGCAGCCGGCGCTCCAGACGCGCACGCGGCGGGCGCGCTTCTTCTCCGCGGCCTCGGCACGCCAGCGCGGCAGGACGGTCTTCTCCAGGAAGTCGAACTGTGACGGCTCGCGAAAGAAGCGGGTCTCGTTCGTGACCACGCGGTCGAGCATCTCCACGCGCTCGGAGTGCTGCTCTTCCACGGCGGTCAGGTATTCGCCGAACCGGTGCATGCCGAGGGAACGGATGCGGCGGGAGAGGCGCGCCGTCAGCAGTTCGCGTTTGTGCTCCGCGATGTGGATCCCGGTCTCGCGATAGATGATCTCGCGGAAGCCGCGGAACTCGCGATCCGACAGCGGCAGGAGCTCAGACGCGTGCATCGGCTGCCTCGGCGGCCTCACGCATCGCGGGGAGGAGCTGGGCCGTGCCGCTCAGCTCCTGATCCCCCACGATGCCTTCCAGGTCGAGCAGCACGATGAACGTGCCGTCCACGCGCACGATGCCGGGCACGACGTCGACGAGCATGCCGAACGGCGGCGCCTCCTGGATGTCGGCCGTTTCGATGTCGGCCACGCGGCGCACGGCATCGACCATCACGGCGATGACCATCGGCTCTCCGTTATTCTCGACGTCCACGATGATCAGGCAGGTGAAGCGCGAGATCGCGGTCACGCCGAGGCCCAGCTTCGCCGCCAGGTCCACCACCGGCACGACCTTGCCGCGCAGGTTCATCACGCCGCGCATCCACTCCGGCAGCATCGGCACGGGCGTGAGCGGCCGGTACTCGGCAATCTCACGCACCCGCGCCACGGAGATGCCGTATTCGTCGGGACCGATCAGAAAGGTGAGCAGCTGTTCCATCAGAACCTCTCGAAGTCAAAGTGCGCGAGCTCGGCGGCGGTGGGACGGTAGGCGGCGGCAGCGGTGGGACGCGGTGACGCGGCCACGGCCAGCATGGCCTCGTCGTCCTCATCCTCGTCGTACCGCGGCGCGCGACGGCGGTCGGTGGCCGCGGTGCGTCCACTGGCCAGGGTGAAGATCTCCATCCGCTGGCGCAGGGTCTTGGCCTGGCCGGCCAGTTCTTCGGCGGTGGCGGACAGCTCCTCGGCGGCCGAGGCGTTCTGTTGCGTGATCTGGTCGAGGAGACTCATGGCCTGGTTGATCTGGGCCACGCCGGACGACTGCTCGTTGGAGGCAGCCGACACTTCCTGCACCAGCTCCGCGGTCTTGTGAATGGAGGGCACGAGCTGCGTGAGCGACGACGCGGAGCGCTCGGCGATGCGCACGCTCGAACTGGCCAGCCCGCCGATCTCCTTGGCCGCGCTCTGGCTGCGCTCGGCCAGCTTGCGCACTTCGCTGGCCACGACCGCGAAGCCGCGGCCATGCTCGCCGGCGCGCGCCGCTTCGATGGCCGCGTTCAGCGCGAGGAGGTTGGTCTGGTAGGCGTTGTCCTCGACGAGGGTGATCTTCTCCGCGATCGCTTCCATCGCTTCCTTGGTTTCGCCCACGGCCTTGCCGCTCAATTCCGCGTCGCGGGCGCCCTGGATGGCCATGTCGCGCATCTCCTGGCTGTTCGCGGCGTTCTGCGTGATCGAAGCAGTCATCTGCTCGAGGCTGGCCGTGGCCTGTTCGACGGATGCGCTCTGGCTGCTGGTGCCGCGGGAGAGGCTCTGGGCCGTGGCCGAGACCTGCGTCGAGGCGGTGGAGAGTGTGGCCACGCCGGCGCGGATGTCGCCGATCATCTGCGCGAGATTGCGGGTCATCTTGCTGAGCGCAAGGGCCAGCGTGTCATCCGCCGACTTCGGCTGGATGGACGAGGTCAGGTCGCCCGCGGCAATCGAGTCCGCAATCGCGGCGGTCTGCTGGAGATACGCGACCATGTCGCGGAACGAGCGCCCCAGGACGTCGTTGTCCGAGCGGGGAGCGACCGTGGCGCCGATGTCGCCGCGGGAGATCTTCTCGGCGGCGCGGGCCATCTCCTGGAAGTAGGCCACCATGCGGCTCATGGCCTGGAGCAGCTTGCCGATCTCGTCGTCGCGGACGTTCTCGATCTGCGCGTCGAGGTTTCCGGCGGCGAGCTGATTCGCCACTTCCACGGCCTGGCGGAGGGGACGGGTCAGGCTGCGGATCAGCATCACGGAGATGCCGGCCAGCAGGAGGAGGCAGGTCACGCTGATGCCCACCACCAGCCACTGCGTGCCGCTGTGCAGTTTGCGCACGTCGCTGAAGGCCTGCTGGATGTTCTGCTTGCCCTTGGTGCGGGTGGCGTCGAGGGCGGTGGAGAGGTCGTTGTGGCGGCGGCGCATCTCTTCGAGCGACTCGGCGAAGCTCACGCCGGTCTCGCCGTTGATGAGGCGCAGGGTCATGCCGCGGCCGAGGCCGTAGTAGCCGTTGAAGAGGCCCGTCAGGCGCTCGATCTCGGCCGCGTCCACCGCCGGATTGCGGCGCTCTTTCTCGACCCTGGCCAGAAAGCGGTCGCGCAGCGCGTCGGCTTCCTGCAGGCCGGCCAGGTCGTGCGCGGCCGCGGCGTCCTGCAGGGTGCGCTGCATCGAGGTGAGGATCTCGTGCAGCTCGTGATGCATCTCGGTGGCCGGAAAGTAGCCGACCTCGATCATCGTGCTGAACGACTCGGTACGGGCCACGGCGAAGACGGTGGTGCCGAGGATCAGCACCAGCGCCAGCGCGGCAATGGCCGGCATCATGAGAACCCGGTGGACGAACTTTAATTTGGCGAACATGACCACTCCTGATTTCTGCGGATGGATGGACGAGAGTTGGGAAGGCCGTCCTGCAGGTCGTACTGGTCGAGCTCGACCTGCAGCAGCGCGGGGACGTCGAGGATGAAGGCGATGCCGCCGGTGGGGAGGATGGCCGAGCCGGAGAGGCCGGGCAGGCCGCGCAGGGAAGGCGGCAGCGCCTTGACCACGCTCTGACATTCGCCGTGCAGCTCGTCCACTACCAGCGCGGCGCGGCCGCGGGCGTAGCGGACGATCACGGCGTTCTCGCGCGTGCCGGCGCCGCCGGTGCGGGAGAGCCGGTGGCGCAGGCGGACGAACGGCAGGGTCTCGCCGCGGTGGTCGAGGATGCCGGTGGCGGTGCTGCGTTGGCCGCCGGTGGGGAAGCGCAGCGCCTCCACCACCGAGGCCATGGGGATGATGAACGACTCGCCGGCGATGCCGACCCGCAACCCTTCCACGATGGCCAGGGTGAGCGGCAGGCGCAGGCGGAAGGTGGTCCCTTCGCCCGGCCGGCTCTGCACGGTGACGGAGCCGTGGATGGCGTCGATGTTCCGGCGCACGACGTCGAGTCCCACGCCGCGTCCCGACAGGTCCGTGACCTCGGCGGCCGTGGAGAATCCCGGCTGGAAGATCAGCTCCAGCAGCTCGCTGTCGGAGGGAGTGTGGTTTGCGGCGACGAGGCCGCGCTCCACGGCCCGTTCGAGGACGCGGGCGCGGTCGATGCCGGCGCCGTCGTCGGTCAGCTCGATGACGATGGAGGCGGAGTCGTGGAAGCTGCGCAGCAGGATCTGTCCGATGGCGGGCTTGCCCGCGGCGCGCCGGACGCCGGAGGTCTCCAGGCCGTGGCCGATGCTGTTGCGGATCATGTGGATGAGCGGGTCGCGCAGGTGCTCGACGATGGTCATGTCCACCTCCACGTCGCCCCCTTCGATGCGCAGCTCCGCTTCTTTGCCGATCGATTGCGCGGTGTCGCGGACGGTGCGATGGAGCTGGCGGAAGCTCGGTCCCACCGGCACCATGCGCAGTTTCATCACCAGCTCCTGCATCTCCTGATGGAGGAGGTCGGCGTCGTGCTGCGCTTCGATGACGAGCTTGCGGGCCACGGTGGCGTCTTCGAGCATCTGCCCCACACGCCCGCGGGCCACGCCGATCTCGCCGCTCAGGTCGAGCAGGCGATCGAGGCGGGCCACGTCGATACGCAGGGTGTGGGCGGTGCGCTGGACGTTCAGCGGGGTATACGCGCCAGGTTCGTGCGTGCGGCCCGTCAGGCGTGCGATCAGCTGTTCTTCGCGAGCGCCGACGGCGCGGGTGCGGTCGCTCTCGAAGAGCAGGCTGCGCAGGATGTCGACGCCATCCAGCAGCGCGCTGGTGAGGCCGTGCGAGGCCACGGTGCGTCCGGAGCGCAGTCCGTCCAGCAGGTCTTCCATGGCGTGCGTGACCGCGGCCAGCGCGTGAAAGTCGAAGAGGCCGGCGTTGCCTTTGATCGTATGGATGGCCCGGAAGGCCAGCGCCAGTGCTTCGGCATCGTCGGCGTCGCGCTCCAGCACGAGCAGCGCCCCTTCCGCCGTTTCGAGACCTTCCTCCGCTTCCGCGAGGAAGGTCTCGAGCAGTGCCGCCATGGAGGTCGCGTCGAGCATCAGAGCTTCCGCACCAGCGTGGTGCCGTCGGCGCTGCGGAACGTTAGCTTGCGGCCGGTGCGTCCGCCTACGTCCTGCCGCACGATGGGGATGCCGGCGCGCTGCAGGAACTCCAGCGCTTCGGCGACGTTGCGTCCGCCGAGGCGCGGCAGGTCCGCCGATTCCAGCGCCAGCACCGACGCGCCGCCGAAGACCGCGGCCAGCAGCTGCTCGCGGTGCGCGCCGAGGGACAGCACGCGCTCCAGCAGCATGACCAGCGAATGATTGCCGTACCGCGGCGAGCGCGCGCTTCCGCCGTGCGGCAGGATGAAGTGATTGATCCCGCCGAGGGCCGCGTGCGGGTCCCAGAGGCAGACCGATACGCACGACCCAAGGACGGTCGTGATCACGCCCGGCGCCGCCTCGGCCCACAATCCGCCCGGGTAGAGATAAACGCGGCTCTCGACGTGCTCGTGAATGCTCATGGCTGGAATGCTCGCGGCGCTCATCTCAGACTCCGGCCATGCGCGAGCGCGCGGCGACGTCCTGGTGGAGGCGGGTGCAGTGCAGGGCGATGCCGGCCTGGCTGGCCAGGAGGCTGAGCAGCTCCTCGTCCACCGGCTGCAGCGCGTTCTGCTTCTGCGGCAGGAGACGGAAGAGGGCGATCACGCCGGTCACGGTGCCGTCCACGGTCAGCGGCACGCAGGCCGAGATGCCGACGTTCCGGCTGTTGTCTCCGGTGGCGAAGAACGCCTGGCCGGTGGCCGCGACCTGGCCGATGATGCCGGAGCCGAAGCGGACTTCACGCGCCAGCGGCGGTTCTTCGAACCAGCCCACCAGTTCGAGCGTGTCTTCCCCGGCGCGCTCGAAGATGGCGAAGTCCTCGGAGCCGATGAGGTTGATGATGATCTCCCGGATCGCGCCGAGGACGTGGTGGCGGTCGAGGCTCCCGTGAAGCTGGTAGCCGGCCACGTAGAGGTTGGCGAGGTTGGTGTTTTGCGTCTCGATGTCCTGGAAGCGGCAGGAGACGGATTCGTTCTCGCGCTCGACGTCGGTGAGCCGGCGCAGCAGGGCATTGTGCTCTTCGATGCGCTGCGAGAGGTCTTCGCGGGCGTTCATGAGCTGCTCCTGCAGGCGGATTTTCTCGGTCTGCAACCGGGCCCGGTCGGAGTCGATGGCCGCCACGAGCGAGCGAAGGCGCTCGTTCTGGGTCTTGAGGTCGGCCAGGATGCGGTTAGTGTCCTCGCGGACTTTCTGGACGTAGCCGTTCTCCGCCGCCATCACTCGGCTCCTTCGAGCCAGGTGCGGACTTTCGTCAGCAGCTCGGCGCCGTTGATCGGCTTGGTGATGTAGTCGGAGCAGCCGCTCTGGAACCCGGTCTCGACGTTGTGCTCTTCACCCTTGGTGGTGACCATGATGATCGGCACGTTGCGGCTGACCGCGTCCCGCCGGATGTTGCGGCAGGCTTCGAAGCCGTTCATCTCGGGCATGACCACGTCCAGCAGGATTAGGTCGGGCCTTTCGGCAGCAGCAGCAGCGACGGCCTCCCGCCCGTTCTTGGCGGTGACGATCTGGTAGGCCTGCCCGCGCAGGACCATCTGCTCCATCATCAACGTAGTGGCCGAATCATCGACCAGCAGGATCTTCTTGCGATTCATTCGTTCTCCTTTGCGACAGCACTCCCTAGAACAAGGCGCACGCCACGAGGATGAAATCACGCAAGGTGTTGATTCGGTGGTGGTTGGCTGGATTCGACGCGCGTGGGAGTACCGCGCGTTTCGCGAGTTCTCGTGAGTGCGTCACGAGATCCACGGAATCGGGTGAAACGAAATCCTTCCTGTCGTCACTATCGATCGGGAGGCAACCAATGGAAGATCAATCAGGAGCTTCAAATCTCGCAGCTGAGCAGGTTCGGTGGGAAATCGACAAGCTGGATGCGAAACGCCGCCTGCTGGAGGAAGTGATCGGTCTCGTGCAGCACGACCGCGCCCTCAACAGCAGCGTCACCCGCATCGTCGCGTCGATGGCCACCCTCGCCGAACGCGATCCCGCCCCCTTCTGGCGCGACCGCTCCATCTCCACCGCCGCCGCGCGCACCGAGCTGGCCGCACCCGCATTCGCAGCCGGCATCCCCACGCCGGGCGATCTTTTCGCCGAGATCGTCAACCTGATCAAGGCCGAGAAAGCGATGATTCAGGAGCTGATCAAAGACCTTCTGACGTGAGATGTGGCCAGCCATCAGGACGAGCGCGGAAGGTCCACGCGAAGTGTTTGGACTGCCGGCAGCTTTCTGCCGCTTTTGTATAGCCATGAGCAGCGCCCATGGCCCCACGCGGCATTCCCGCGAGTGCCACCGGCAGCGCCTGTGGCTGTACCAAAGCGGCAGAAAGCTGCCGGCAGTCTAAACGCTTCGCGTAGACCTTTCACGATCGTCGCGTGAACCGCGGGCCGGTGCTACTGCGGGATCAGGCGACCGTGGGAGACTCGTTGCGCGGCGCCAGCGGCTGACGCGGCAGTCGGCCGGTGTAACGCCACAGCGGCGTGGCCAGGAAGTGGATGAATGCGAATAAAGCCGCGATCGGAAAACCCCAAAGCGGCAGCACACCAAAAAGCCACTTTACTTTGAGGGTGATCACGAACATCAGCAGACACACCAGCGTAATCACGTTGCGCTTGATGATGGTGCGGCGGGACGCCTGCGCTCCCGACGCTCCGCGTCCGTCAACCGCTCGTACTTGGCAGGCACGTTTGGACTGACGGCGACCTCAGGCGCCGCATTGTCGCGGCGCAAGGACAGCGGTGCAGCAGCGCGACGGAGCTGGCCGAGAGCAGCGCGTTGTATTCAGTCGTTCCGTCGAAAATCGCGCCGGACTACGCGAAGCGTTTGGAGTGCGGTGTCGCCACCGCTCTTGTATAGCCATCCTCCTGGCCGGTGCTGATAACAAGGTCCGGGTGACTTAACACCTGCGGCGCCTGTGGCTG